>NZ_BCPZ01000214.1:0-106689 GCF_001950615.1 Candidatus Protochlamydia sp. W-9 | reverse complement strand
AAAAAACCTTAAAAAATAAAAAAATTCAATTAATAAACATATACTCTTTTTGGTTTACTTGTTTATATATCTACTTGTCAACGGTACAAACTTGTGATATAATTCATTCAATTTTGTATAAAAAGAGCCGTATTCGAGAAAATTCTCAAAATCGTGTCATTTTTTCCGAGAGAACCATTTTTTACTCAACCTCTCATTAAAAAAACCTTTTTCGCGATTGTAATTTAAATTAGATTTTCTTTTAGACACCGCTAGAGTGTTAAAATCCAAACCCAAGTACTTAGCAAAAAATATGATTACTCTTTCTAAAATCTCAAAAAATTTTGGTAGTCGTGTTCTATTCGAAGATGTCACAATTACTTTCAATGCAGGAAACCGGTACGGTTTGACAGGTCCAAATGGTGCGGGTAAAACTACACTTCTTAAAATTATTATGGGTTTTGATGAAGCCACCTCTGGAACGGTTACTCTCCCTAATCGAGTAGGAATTTTACGTCAAAATATTGAAGCTTTCAAAAATGAAAAAGTTGTTGATACAGTCATTATGGGTAATAAACGACTTTGGGATGCTATAAAAGAACGAGATAACCTTTATGAAGTAGAGATGTCAGATGATGTAGGTATGCGTTTAGGAGAGTTAGAAGGTATCATTGCTGAAGAAGATGGTTATAGCGCCGAAGCAAATGCTGAAGAGTTTTTAGCAGGAATGGGAATTCTTAATGAATATTTCAATGAAAAGATGCATGCCGTTCCTACAGACATTCAATTCCGTGTTCTACTATGCCAAGCATTGTTTGGCGAACCTCAAGCTCTCCTACTTGATGAGCCGACGAACCATTTAGATTTAGATTCAATTGGTTGGTTAGAAAAATTTTTACATAATTATAAAGGAACATTAGTTGTTATTAGCCATGACCGTCATTTCTTAAATTCTGTTACAACTCACATTGCAGATATTGATTACGAAACCATTATTATCTATCCAGGAAATTATGATGAAATGGTCGTTGCTAAAACATCTGTTCGTGAACGAGCAGATGCCGATGCAAAATCTAAAGAGAAAAAAATTTCTCAATTAAGAGAATTTGTCGCTCGATTCGGAGCTGGAACTCGTGCAAGCCAGGTACAATCTCGTTTAAGAGAAATTGAACGTTTGCAACCCCAAGACCTGAAAAAATCCAATATCCAACGTCCATATATTCGATTTATTCCTACAGAAAAAGCGCCTGGGAAAATCTTACTCAAAGTTGAAGAAATAAGTAAAAGTTATGATAACACTCCTGTTATCAAGCATTTTTCGATGGAACTCGATAGAGGAGATAAAATTGGGATCATTGGAAGCAATGGACGAGGAAAAACAACTCTTTTAAAGATGCTCGCACAAGTTTTACGGCCAGATAACGGTCAAGTTGAACTAGGACATCAAGTTCTAATCAGTTACTTCCCACAAGAACACTCCGATATTGTCGAAAAAAAAGGGCAAAAAACGGCCTTTGATTGGTTGAAAGAAAGACGTCCAGGAATTTATGATCAAGAGATTCGTAGTGTGATGGGTAAATTATTGTTTGGAGGAGATGACGCCTTTAAACCTGTAGCAACATTATCTGGAGGAGAAACTGCTCGCTTAATTTTAGCAGGAATGCTTTTATCTGAACATAATTTAATTATTTTGGACGAACCAAATAACCATCTAGATCTCGAAGCTGTTTCTGCGTTAGGCTGGGGATTAGCAGAGTATAAAGGAACCGTTGTGGTAGCCAGCCATGACCGAGACCTTATTTCAACTGTAGCTAATAAAATTATTGCTTTTGAACTAGACGGCATCCATTTCTTTGAAGGCAATCTGGAAGAGTATTTATTACATAAAAGTCATTCTTAATTTCTAATTATGTACAATTTTACTTCCAGGAAGTTTCTAAATCTCCCTTTGGAAAGACAACATAAAAAATGCGCAGAGCTAGTTCGTTACTTATATGAACTTTCTCTGCAAAATCAACTAAATCTTTCACTCCTTACGCTTTATCATGAATTTCTTAATTGGATGAAAGAAAATCCTCTTAATAATTCTACTATTCAAGAACTTTCTAACCGTTACCATTACCACCTAAAAAAAGCAAAACTTCAAAAAAAAGAACATCACCTTTTATCAACTGTACGCACGCAAGATCGTTCTACAGGAAATCCTAGCTGGCCAATTTCTATCTATCTGGACAACTTACGGTCAGCTCATAACGTGGGAAGTATTATCAGAACAGTAGAAGCATTCTCCTTAGGCAGTATTTATTTTTCTACCCAAACTCCTTATACAAATCATAAACAAGTACAAAATGTTTCTATGGGAGCTTATCAATGGGTAAAATGTTATCAAAATGAAGATTTAAATGATTTGGCACAACCTATTATTGCTTTAGAAACTTCTGAGGAAGCTATTAATTTATACGAATTTATCTTTCCAGAACGTTTCACATTAGTGGTGGGAAACGAGGAATATGGTTGTAGCCAAGAAATTCTTACAAGAGCACATTATTTAATAGAAATTCCTTTAAGGGGCAGAAAAAACTCTTTAAATGTTGCCAATGCTTTCGCTATTACGGCAGGTGAAATCTATCGTCAAAGAAAAACTGCGAAAATTTATGAATAACGTGCCTTAGAACCTAATAATGAGTAAAAAGTTCATGACAAAAAAAGAGTTCCCTCAAAAAAAAATTCCTCCTTCTATCACAAATTTTCCTTCACCGATTCGGCGACATCAAAAGCGTTTGTCGGATCAAGATAAAATAAAGCTAATTGCTGAACATTTTAAAGCCATCATGGAGACACTTGAGCTTGATGTAGAAGATGAATCTTTAGCTCGTACCCCAGAACGAGTAGCCAAAATGTACGTTAATGAAATTTTTTCGGGATTAGATGAAGAAAATTTTCCTGAAATAAGTTTTTTCAAAGATGAAATTCATCACGAACATAAAGCCAATATGGTTTTTGTTAAAGTCGGCTTTACAAGTTTTTGTGAGCATCACTTTGTTCCCATGTCAGGTTTTGCTTATGTTGCCTATATCCCTACAAATCAATTAATTGGGTTATCTAAAATTCCTCGGCTGGTGCGATATTTTGCTAAAAGGCCTCAATTACAAGAAAGATTAACTGCTCAAATTGCTGACTCTTTAGCCCTTCTTTTAAATACTGAGCATGTCGCCGTCTCTTTGACAGCGATTCATTCTTGTGTTCAGGCTAGAGGAATTCAAGATGAATGTAGCCATACGATTACAAATGTTTTACGAGGTCAATTCGGAGCTGATGGAAATTTAAGACGCGAGTTTTTTGAAGGAATCAATCGAAGAGTTTTTGAATAAAAAAAATTATTGGATTAATATGAATTAAAATTAAAAGAAATTCTTATTAAATAAATAACAAATCCAGATAGAGGAAAAAATGTCTACAGCAATATTGTCCTCATCTCGTGTGTTTACCACAATAAATTATTATATGGATCAAGTCACAAACTACCAAATTAATGTATTGGTGGAATATTCAAAAATTACTGATATTAAACAAGTTGCTGGCGGAGCTATTTATGGAGTAACAGCAATAGGAACAGGTTTAGGATGCGCTACTTTAGTCTTAGGCTCTTCTAAAGTATTTCAAATACTTAAGCCTCTATTCAATCCAACATTTTTTCTTATTCCAGCAACGCAAAAAACTCTTATTAAAATTTTATATATTCCCGTACTTAGTTATTACATATTTTCTATATGCATAGTTACTCCCATCCTAGAAGAGATCATTTTTAGGGATTTAATACAAACAAAATTACTTAAAAACAAAGTAACACCTTTTCTAAAAAACCATTGTCCAAGCCTAGCTCAGTCTCAAACAGCTTTAAAAATCTCCCGAATCTTTTTCACTTCAATTTTATTTGCTCTTGTTCATGCTCCTCAAAATGGATTGCAACTTTTCCTTTTCCATCAGTTTGGAGCAGGGCTCATTTTTGGAATTGCCAAAGAGCGAGATGGGCTTTTTTCAGCAACAATGGCTCATTCTACATTCAATTTTATATTTCTCATGTTATTTCAAATAGCTGTCGTTCGTCACATTTACTTTCGCTAAATAAGTAAACTAAAGGGGTGCTATTTTTTGAAGATAAAAAAAGTCTGGGAAGATATTAAGCCGGATTCTGTCGACTAACAAAAAAGTTAGCCTAGTCATCATTCATCTAGGGATGGCGTCGCCGACATCCTCAAGCAACTCTTGAGAGCTCTGTGGAGACAGAATATGCTCTTGTCGGTCTTGCTTCAGATAGGGTTTGTCACTGTTTGAGTTTCCTCAAATCAGGCATAGCTCCCAAAGCTAGCATTTCACCCTGTCTATCAAAACACAAAGTGTTTAATAGCGGAATATTTTCTGTTACACTTTCCGTAGCCTTACGGCCCCCAATCTTTCATTGGTATCTTCTCCTGCGAAGTCCAGACTTTCCTCTCCTCTTCTTTCAACAGAAAAGCAGCGATGACTTCTCTTCCCAGACAAAAATTTTGAAAAACATTTGAAAAACCCTCAAAAATCAGCTTTAAGAGGGCTAAAAAGGCTCTAAGCTGTTTTCGTTGTTCGCCGACGCCGTTGTTTTGTGGCAATCACGCTATCTTCTAAAGCTTTACTTTCTTGCCAGTAGTGAATACGTGAACAATGCTCACAAAATACTAGACGCTCTCCTTTGCGAACGAGATTTTCATGTTGAGCTGTTAACATGATATGACAACCACTGCAGCACCGATTTTCTAAAGGCACAACAACCCGATCTTTTTTATTACGGAGAAGCCTTTCATAAATTTGAAAAACTTCTGGGTCAGCTTGTTCGACGAGTTCATCTCGTTGGGCTTTAAGAACCCGACCTTCTTCGTTAATTTGTCGAATACTTTCATGAATTTCAGTTTCAACAATTTTAGAGTTAACAGCTGTTTCTTCTGCACCCTCTTTCAAACTCTTAAGCATATCTTCTTCAACCGCTAACTTATCATAAAAATCGCTTAAACGCTGCTCTTTATTGAGACGTTCACGATCTGCGGCTGAAATCTCATGTGTGATTGCATTATATTCATCAACTTTTTTAATTGAATTTTGTTGTAACTCAAATTTTTTAATTTTTTCTAATATTTCTGCATGTTCACCTTCGGTCAAGCGAATCAACTTTTTCACTTCAAAAATTTCAGTTTCTTTATCTGTCACACGCTTGTGAAGTGATTCTTGCCCATTGTGAATAAGATCCAATTCTTTTTGTCTTTGTCTTTTTAAGAGCATCAACTGAATCATTTTCATGTCTAGTTCTTGAACTTCTAAAATCACTTTAAGGGCTTCTAGCATAGGTATTCCTTAAGGTATAGGGGTAAGCTTGTCTATCTACTAGAAAGTGCTCAACATTTATTTTAAATGATTTAATAATCTCTCAAATTTCATCTCATTTGAGAAATGCCAAATGCTGTGGAACACAATCTGATCATCCCTTAACATGAATTATTTTAGATTTAACACAATAAGGGACTGTTAAAAGATTTCTACTTAATTCCTGCTGAATGAAACACATTAGATTACGTAGTCGTATTTTGTCATACAGCACAAACTATCGCCTAAATTTAGTTTAATTTAGGATACAAATAACATATCCTGTCGAGAGTTAATATTCAATTAAAAACCTGAGACTTCAAACAGATTTGTAAATTTTTAGTTTTCTTATTTCGCATCACAAACTTATCATTTTTTTTATTGACAGAGATTCATCTAATTTACAATACATAAATAAATTCTTTTATTAACGTAAACATCATTTTTAGACGCTTAATTTATGTCTTAAAAGATGCTTAAGAACTATTTTTTACTTAAGTCAACCGAGAGGTGAACCATGTTAACCAAAAAAGACTCACTTAAAAATCCTGCTAAAACTAAAATAACACAATCCCCGCAACCCAAAGAAACCGATGTTTTTGCTTTAGCCAAAGCTCCGACTCAACATCCCACTAAAATTTATGCAAATCAAAAGGATGAATGTGAACATGGATGCTCTCATTTTGAAAAAAAAACCCTATTTAAAACTTCAGTCTTAGTTAAATATGATGTAGGATTTAACAATCAACTGTACATTCGAGGCAATGGAGCGAACCTAAACTGGAACAAAGGGCAACCATTAAAAAACATTAAAGCAGATGAATGGATTTGGGAAAATGAAACCCCTTTTTCGAGCTGTGAGTTTAAAGTATTAATTAACGATAATCATTATGAAGCGGGTGAAAATCACACCATAACTAATGGCTGTTCATTTATTTATACTCCTTCATTTGCATAAAACTATATTTTGAGTCATTGGCCAAATTTTTCTTGATAGCCCTTAAAACAAATCTATCAATATTTATTTTTAATAATTGATTATGAGCATTTTTTGGGCTTACTTTCAAATTTTAACGCTACTAATCAAGTCCATATTATTTTAAAAAATCTCGTATATCTTGCACAAAACAAGCTTGTCAGACACAATAAATCTCACATCAATTTATTTGTTCAAGCAAAAGAATTTAGCCTAGGTGCTAGGTTTATCTACTTGAAAATCAAATTTTACCAAAATATTGCGCTCATCTACTCACGGTAGTCAACGAAAAATAAATGCAAAAGATGTGGATTTAACGAGTAACTGCATGAAACTCAACAGATTTTCAGTCGTCATAAGGAGAACAGCATATGTCAAGACTTAAAAAATATCTCTCGTCTAAAACGAGCAATCAACAAAATTCAGCAGCGATTGCTTATTTAGCCGCTCTTGATCATATTGAAACTGTCTCCCCTGCTATTTCTTCTAGTATTATTCAAGAATTACAAGATGAACGCTCTCATTTAAAACTTATTGCATCTGAAAACTTTTCGTCTTTGGCTGTTCAGTTAGCAATGGGTAACCTTTTAACTGACAAGTATGCTGAAGGATATGCACATCACCGATTTTATGCGGGATGCGATAACATAGACAGCATTGAAGAAACAGCTAATCAAGAATTGATTCAATTATTTGGATGTGAGCATGCCTATGTTCAACCCCATTCAGGAGCTGACGCAAATTTAGTGGCACTATGGGCCATCTTAATCCATAAAATTCAAAATCCGGAAATTGAAAAATTTGGAAAAAAAACTTTAGATGAGTTAACTCCTGGAGAATATGAAAAAATTCGGCAACTTCTCGTTAATCAGAAACTCATGGGTATGTCCTTAAATTCAGGGGGACATTTAACGCATGGATATCGCCATAATATCTCATCTAAGATGATGCGTTCTGTCTTATATGATGTTGATCCCAAAACCGAAATTCTTGATTACTCTGTTCTTGCAAAACAAGTGCAACAAGAAAGACCGACAATTCTTATTGCTGGTTATTCGGCCCATCCAAGGCGACTTAATTTCGCTAAAATGCGTGAAATTGCAGATAGTGTAGGAGCTACTTTGATGGTAGATATGGCTCACTTTGCGGGTCTAGTAGCCGGAAAAGTTTTCCAAGGCGAATTCGATCCTATTCCTTATGCAGATATTGTGACTTCTACTACGCATAAAACATTGAGAGGCCCAAGAGGAGGTTTTGTTTTATGTAAACAGTCCTTTAGCGAAACCATTAATAAAGGTTGTCCGTCAGTTCTTGGAGGGCCTCTTCCCAACGTTATGGCAGCAAAAGCCGTCGCTTTTAAAGAAGCAAATTCCCTTAATTTTAAACAGTACTCACAAAAAATTGTTGATAATGCTCAATCCTTAGCCAATTGCTTTCTTCAAAATGAAATTCGTCTTGTTACCGGTGGAACAGAAAACCATTTAATGATTCTCGATTTATCTAAATTTGGATTAACCGGCCGTCAAGCAGAAACTGCATTAAGAGAAGCCCATATCACAGTTAACAGAAATGCAATTCCAAATGATCTACAAGGGCCTTGGTATACATCTGGAATTCGTTTAGGAACAGCAGCTTTAACAACCTTGGGAATGGGTAAAGATGAAATGAATGAAATTGCTTCTGTTATTTTCTCTGTCCTATCAAACTCTAAACCTGGCATTGTTCAAAAAACTGGACAACCAAGTAAGGCTTCTGTCATCACAGATTCCACAATTATCAATGAAGCAAAAGCACGAGTAAAAAATTTATTAATTCATTTCCCTCTCTATCCTGAAATAGAAATTTAATAAACTTTACTATCAAATTGATTTAGAGTTTGACACAAACAAACATTTTTTCTTATTTTGCGCCTTTAGAACTTGAAAAAGGATATCAGAAATCATAAGATACAACTAAAAAATGAGTTTTGACTCGGGAGACTTCCATGCCCAAACATGATAAAAACAAAAGTGCCATTCCTTCTAAAATGGCAGATCGTATTGAACATGCTATACTAGATTCTAGAAGAATTTTTATTTCTGATGCTGTTGATAGTGGATCGGCAAGTGAAATTATTCGTAAGCTTTGGTATCTCGAATTAACAGATCCTGGCAAACCAATTTTATTCGTCATTAATAGTCCAGGTGGTGCTGTTGATTCAGGATTTGCGATCTGGGATCAAATCAAAATGATTACTTCCCCTGTAACAACATTGGTTACTGGATTAGCCGCTTCAATGGGTTCTATTTTAAGCCTTTGCGCTTCCCCTGGACGCCGATTCGCAACACCTCATTCTAGAATTATGATCCACCAACCTCTTTTATCCGGAGTAATTAAAGGGCAAGCAACAGACTTGGAGATTCAAGCAAAAGAGATGCTAAAAACTAGAAATGGATTGATTGAAATCTACGTACAAGCAACGGGGAAAAATTTTGCTGCCATAGAAAAAGCAATTGATCGAGATACATGGATGACAGCACAAGAAGCCTTAGAATTTGGACTACTCGATAAAGTGATTAATAGCTTTGAAGAGATTGAATCCACTTAAAAAAACTTATGCAGTGGCCTTTTACTAAATATGTGGGATGTGGAAATGATTTCATTCTTTTTGATAATCGAAATGGTAAATTTCCATTTTCCATCCCTCTTATTCAAAAGCTTTGCCATCGGCAATGGGGTGTTGGAGCTGATGGAATTATCCTTTTAGAAAACTCGACAATTGCTCATGCCCGCATGCGCATTTTTAATGCAGATGGAAGTGAGGCCGAAATGTGTGGAAACGGTCTTCGATGTTTAATCGATTGGATGGAATCTTTAAATATTTTGCATTCCATTTATTCTATAGAAACAAATAACCATGTGCTAAAAGCTTGGAAAAGTGCATCTAATATCACTATTGAAATGGGCTCCCCCAACAAATTAAATTGGAATGTGCCTATTTCATTTGAGTCAAAAATCTATTATGTGCACTCATTAAATACAGGGGTTCCACACATTATCTTATTCGCTGAAAACATTGAACAATTTCCGTTAGAACGAATGGGGCCATTCATTCGTTATCATCCGTTATGGAAACCTGACGGAACTAACTTCTCAATTGTACAGCAACTCCATGGACAAACTTTCATGATTCGCACTTATGAAAGAGGGGTAGAAGCAGAGACATTAGCTTGTGGGACGGGAGCAACAGCAGCGGCTCTAGCAGCAGCTTTTCAATATCGTTTAAATGCTCCCATATCAATGCAAACTCAATCGGGAATTTGTTTAGAAATTGGTTTCACGTTGCTTAATCAAAAATTTACAAATGTGACAATGACAGGTCCAGCATTGGCCGTTTTCAACGGTTCAATCAAATTAGAATAATAACCGAAACTTTAAGAAAAAAATTTAACGCTTAATTGATAAAAATATGCTAGTTAAAAAGCTTTTCGATTGCTTGTAACTCAATCAATTCGATACAATCCCAATCTTATATTACTATTTGAGGAAGTAAACGAATATGTGCGCCAGCAAAACTAAACAAGAAGCTCAAAACCCCCTCATTTTACGCTGTCACCGTTTAATGGAGGCTTTTGCTAAATCGGATGACGAACGTGATTTTTTTATTGATCGATTAGAAGGTTTTTTAATTTATGTTGATCTTGATAAACCTCAAAACGAATTAGACGCTTTACAAAAAGAATTGACAGAGAATTCGGATAGATATTGTCAAATCCCAAAACTATCTTTTTATGAAACCAAAAAGATCATGGAAGGATTTGTCAATGAAAAGGTTTACGATATTGATACAAAAGAAAAGCTCCTTGATATTATTCAATCTAAAGAAGCTCGAGAGAATTTTTTAGAGTTCATTTATGATCATCATTCTGAACAAGAAAAGTGGCAGCAATTTTATCAAGAACGTTCGCGCATTCGCATTATTGAATGGTTAAGGTTAAATCATTTTCATTTTGTTTTTGAAGAAGATTTAGATTTACCCCGTCAACTTGTAGAAAAACTTAAACATTCTCTTTTTCAATCAAAAGTAGGTAAGGATATTCTAACAGCCCGCAAAAACTTATTTGCAAAGGCAAAAACTTACTATTCCAACGAAGCTTTAAATCCCCGTCCAAAAAGAGGTCGCCCACCTAAACAAGCTGCAAAACCAGAAATTGAACCCCAAGTAACAATTGATATTTTTACAACTGTTCCCCCAACGGTTCGCCCTTTTCTCTTCGTACCTAACATTCAATCTTCCCATTTTTCAGCTTTTTCGTCAAAATTTGATTCTGAAGATGATCTTTTAACAAACCGTCGACAATCCTTTGATGATGACACTTCTATAAGCCAAAAGCTTGCATCCTTACGCACTCTTTCTAATCGCTGGGCAGAAACTCAAAATCCTCCGACAGAAAAAGAGAATAATCCCTACGCAATGGATAACAGTTTTGATGACGAAGATGATGATGACGATGATGAGGATTTTACTGAAAAAAAACAAAAAAAAACGAAAGAAAAGCCAACTAAAGCTAAGGCTGCCTCTAAGTCGGCTGTCGTAACTAAAGCTGCAAAGCCAGCCAAACCAGAAAAGCCTAAAGCTAAGCGGATTATTCCGAAAGCAAAAAAAGAAGCCATGCCGACGAAAGGGAAAGTTTTAAAAAAAATCATGCCTAAAAAAGAGTCTTAGGCTTTTAGAAGTGCGATGCTGAATTGTTGACGATTCAGCATTAATTAAACTTTAATTTATTAATATGAGCTCAGTTATTTGCTACAAATGAAGCTTGAAAAATAAAAATTAAATGGCGCAGAGATAAAAATCTACGGCACCTTGTTTAACTTTCGTTCCTATCTGGCCCCATACATGTTTTAAAATCACCCTAAAACATGAAAACGGTAAAATTAAAATCTCTTAAAACCTTCAGTTTTTTTGCTTGTTTTATTTAGACAATCTCGACGGTTTGTGAGGCAGATTTTTTTGAAAAATTTGACAAAGAAACAAAACAGCGCTGGTATAAATGCAATAAAGAAGCTTTAGTTGCTACCATCGTTTCATCAATTACATTATTTGAACTCGTGCCTAAAATATAAAAAGCTAGGTTATTAGCCACTAGGGCTAGTGTCGTTAATTTGTTAAATTTGGGGTAAGCCACCAACGAAATCGCCAAAATATTATTGATGCTGTGTGCCAATATACTAACCGAAAGAGTTTGATATTTTTCACTGAGATACCCATATGCGACACCTCCCATATAAGACCATTCTATTTGAGTAAACTTATTAGCATAATTACTATGAGAATTAGTAGCATGAGCTAATCCAAAAATAATAGCTGTCACATAGATACGCCAAGCTCTTTGGGACACTATTTCTTGCTCTGACAGCTCCCTTTTAACCACAAATCGATTCCATCCCGCTTGAGTTATACCAATTCCTCGCTGCAGCATCCCACGAAAAAAAACTTCTTCAACGACGGGCCCCACAACTGTAATCCACCTTACATTAATCCCTGATAATTGTTTGCTAGAAAAAAGGGCTTTTGTTACTTCTTCCAACAAAATTTTTACAGCAACTATTTTCACCATTTCAGCAAGAACTGAGGCAATTATAACTATTGCTTTTAACCCAATTTCTTTTGCTTGAATAGCGACTGGAGAAAAATGTGCACTCCATGCGTGAAAATCTTCAGAAATTTTATTCATACATTTTCCTAAAGTTTTTTTATTATTAGCTATTTAAGCGCAAAAGTAACAATCATAAAAATAGATAAAGAAGCTTTTGTTTGCGTTACTATTTTATCAAATATGTTGTTGGAAGTAAACTCTATATAATCATTCTTCGGATCAATTAAAGTGCAAATAGTAGTGCTATTTTTGCATAAAAATCGCCGGTAATGTTGAGAGATTACTCATTCCATTTACTAAAATTTTTAAATGTTTTTCGCTTAAACTTTCATAGCTAACTCCATGCAAATGAAATCAACCACTTTGTCCAAACTTAGTATAGCAATTGGAGTGAAAATTCTTGATATAAATAACCTCAAAAAAAATTTTGCACAGCAACCATTTTTACAAATTTCACAGTTATTATGGGTTTAGCGAATTCACTCATTTTCATAGTTATCTATAGGGGGGCTACTTTACCCTGGAGAATATATTGTGTTTGAAAATCATAAAAGTCCCCTAAAATATAACGCACAAATTTTTTAATAATAAAATTTAATAATGAAATATCAATCAATTAATAGTTGTCTTTACAAAGTAAATTCTGCCAAAACATGCTTTTAATCCCTCTATATTTGATTGACAAAAAAAACTTCCGCTTAAATTAAAATAAAATTAGGCCCTCCTCAATATAACGGAATGTGAATATGCAACCTTCCTTAAATTATTCTTGCCAGACAGAAGCTAACTGGATTTCGATTGAAACTTACGTAATGACTGAACCCCCATCAGAGCAAACATCCCAGCAATATTTAGCAAAAGTAACCATAGCATTAGAAACTTTCAAAAAGTTAGAAAAAGAACAAATCCAAAATTTCCTTTTAACTAAAAAGTTTTTTCAAAAATTAGTCCAAGAAAAAACAATTCCTAAAAATGTCATTGATATATACAAAAAGATCTGGAAAAAATACGGTTCATCCATTTCCTCCGATCCCACTCATTTTGTTAAAATTAAGATCAAAGCTTTTAATCCATTTCCTAATATTCCCTCCTATATTCAAGTCCCTAAAAATTTATTGGAGACTTTAGCTCCTTTATTAAAAACTCAATCAGAAGGTGAATGGAAAGATCACAAAGAATTAATAATCGATTTTGAAAAAATAGCGGATATTATTGACACCGACAACCCAGATCTTGCTTCTTTAATCGCGATAGACCTAATTCAAATCCTGTTAGGAAAGAATGTATTATTCACAAAAGACAATTTCATTCCTCTGCTCAAATTGTCTCTCTATTACTTTATTCCTATAAACTACACGCGATTAGCTATTTTACTTAAATCAAGACGAGAAGATGTAAAAAATATTATTTACCTGATGGCAACTGGAAATTTAAACTTAACAAGCAAAAATTTAGAAATAGCGGACCAAAATCTTCTCCCTATTCTTCAATTGTCACATTTTTTAGGAATTAAATTAGATTTGTCTAAGCATTCTAGAAGAAGATTGCCAGTGGATTCGCAAACATTACTACCCCAGCTGAATAAAGAAAATTTTGAAGCGATCTTTGAAGCATTGAGCGAACATATAGATGGTGTTGAACAAAAAAAACGTTAAATACGACTTATTTTTGTTTTTTTATTCTAAGCAAAATGCAAAAAGCGGAAATTTTAAGTCAAAACTGTAAAAGCATTCATGAGGTATGGAAAACGTTTGGTTCAAGTTTAAGCTTAGATTCTGATGGTTTGGCATATAGCCTACAACCAGGCTGCGCGGAATTATTTAACAAGTTAAATTACTTAATTGACATCGTTAAATTTAATTTGTCTTCGCAAACGGGCAATGAGAAAGTGTTAATCAAATACGAGTCTATGCTAAAAGAGGTATATCCAAATGCTTTACTCGTCTGGAACTGCAAATCAGCCAGACAATTTCAAGTTTATTTAGCTCACGAAGCACCTTTTCATAACCTTCGAAAAAAAGTTTATTTGAGAGATGTATCCGATTCAGACATGGAAAAAATCTTTCAGGCCACCTCTCTATTAACAAAGGTAGAGTTTACCCTTGTTTCATCTCACTTAATGCACTTAGTTTATCTTGGGAAAAATCCTATTTGTTTAACCACTAAAAACTTAGAATTTTTTCATGCGCCTAATGCTCGAAGCATCAGCCTCTATTTCTATGATAAATTATTAAATTGGAAAGCAGATAATAGTCAAGACATCGTATTTGGCTGTAACAAAGGAGAAAATAGCTTTTTATCTGATTTTGAATTTAGGAATAAAAATTCCGTTAAATTCCTCTTTTCGAATGTTGCAAGTGTTAAAGCAACTCATATTCAACATCTGGAATTTCAAAACTGTAATAATCTTGACCAATTGACTTGTCAGAGTGTTCAAAATTTGAAGTTAATCAGCACCGCTATCATCGAAATCCAAATCCAGGATAATCATAAAATAGAGTGTAATCATTGCTTCAATCTAGAAACATTAACCGTTGATTCTCGTCAGTTACTTTTTCATCGATGTACACGGCTGAAAACAATTAAAGCTCTTCAAGCTGAAGTTATTGACATTGATCAATGTCCAAATATTAAAGAAATTATTGCTCCTAAAAACACACGCATTCATGTTGAAGGTAAAGCAGTATTAGCGACTGATTTTTGTATTACGCTCGTACACAATGAAGCTGCTTAAGAGAATAAAAAAAGCCGTTAGGGACTCCTAACGGCTTTAAATGCTCGGGAAAGGACTCGAACCTTCACGCCCAAAATGAGCAAGAGATTTTAAGTCTCTTGTGTCTACCATTCCACCACCCGAGCGAAATAGAATAAACAATTTAACTTTTCAATTGATATTTTGTCAAGATTTTTCTATCTTAGCTTAAATGGCCATTCAATTTAACCTCCTGAACTTAATCAGAAGGTTTTGTTTAAATTAAAATTATACCTCTGTTTTATTTTCAGAATGAACTATCTTTTCATTTTCCTCTCGCTTTTGACTTTCTTCGAAAAATACTTCTTCTTCATTCTCAGACTCTTTTTTATAAGCGGGAAAAGATAATTCTCCAGAATATTCAGCAAGATTAGACTCACTTGTTAATGCGATTTCATCGGAAGTTGTATTTTCAGACGGAATTTCTTTGAAAATTTGTTCTTGAGTTTGTTCTTCTCGCTTCAACCCTTGTTCAATAATATTTTCAAAAAGCTCTGTTTTATCACCCGAGAGCTGCTCTGTAGCCCCAGAATTAGAACTTTCTGGTTCCTTTGCAAATGTTGGTTCTTGCAAATAAGGAGCAAAATCGACATCATCATCTTCATTCAGGAGTTCTTGAACCTTGTCATGAGGCTTATACTGTTCCTCTTCAGTTAAGAAAAAAGCATTTTTAAATAACGCATTTTCTCTATAACGGTTAATTGTCTCTGAAATTAATGTAGGTGGTGGTTGTAACAGAGAAGATAGCAAACTAGGCGATAGCGTCGACGTTTGCCCATTTTCTATCACCTCTTCAGGTGGTAAAAGATTAATTTTCTCGTCTTCCAACGATGGAATGTCCGAAGGAGATAAATCATTGATGGCTTCTTTTGCATTTTCTTCTCGCTCTTCCCCCTTACCTCCTCTCCGTTTCCGATAATGGCGGCGTCTATCTCGTTTTTTATCGACTTTAACTTCCTGCCTAGATTCTGGATTTTCGGAAACTTGAATATTCGTATCTTCTTGCTCGGCAACAATTTCTTCCTCTGTTACTCCCTCATTTTTGTCAAATTCTCGATTAGTTGCTTTTAAGTTTCCTTCACGCCCTCCCCCAATTTTAATTGAACGATCTAAACCTGCATTTTTTAAGACCATGCGAGCTTCCCTGACTTCTAAAATTTCATAGTCAGCTACGGGAACAAGGAATGATTTAGGCCTTTCCATGGAACGGAAAAATAGAGCATGACTAAAAGAGACAACTTCTACAGAATCAACAAAATACTCTTCTTGTGCTGATCCTTTACTGCTTCTAACGACTAATTTATATCCTTCTTTAGGAGTAACAATCGTTTCTATGATGGGTTCACGTGTAAAATCCACTTTAGTTATCCATTGTTAAGTGTTTCCATCTGATTTATATTCAGTCAACTTAACAAGTTTTATTAGCTAAAGACTAAGACAACAATATTTGAAGGATAGACTAAAAACTCAAAAATGAGCTGATTAGTGTATTTATATCATGTCTTTAATCTAGTTTATTCAATAAAGAAATCTACTAAACTAAACATACTCTATACACTTTTTAATCGCTTTCTTGATCTTATAATTTTAAAACGATACATTTCTAGTTATTTAGCTACTTCTATTCATGCATTCTCTTCCAGTTTATTTAAAAAGAATTCACTTATCAAAATAGGAATTCGCAATCACCCTTCACATTTGTTTCATCAATTATCTACACTGAATGAATTTCCCAAATTCATTTGTACCATTCAGTATTGATATAATTCGTTCATTAAAATTTATTGATTCAAATCAAATAAAAAAATGGCGAATTTTTTATCAGTTCAGTTAAATCGATTAGAAGTCTTTAAGCCAATAAACATCTTATTAGTTGTTTTTCTTTATTCATTTCATGAATTTAGTGATCTTAATTTTCCTGAGAATCAAACGATTTAAAAATTAATCTCTACATTAAACGAATTATTCATCTAAAATTTACTAGTCATCTTATTCGATGAGCTCGTTGTCCTAAAATTTATTTTATGACAACTATTGTACTATTATGCTGTCACCTAGTAAAATAACTTGCACAAATAAACCGAAAAGTAAAAATATTTCAAATTTTTATTTTTCAAGGTTTTGGACAGATCGATAAATATTCAAAAAATTTATATCTTTACCCTTACTGTCATTAAAAAAATATTCGCACTTTAGTTTACCTATCTTGCTATTTGAAGGCAAACATCCTTTTACTGCGCAAATAGTTCCTGCAGAAAAACAGCAGCTATGTGATAAAAACAAGCGGGGTTTACCTTACGATAGATTCATAACATAGCTTAATCTGTTTTTTAAAGAGAATTGTTGTTACAACAATTCATATAACTCACTAAATCAATAACTCGGCAAGCATATCCCATCTCATTATCATACCAAGCAATTAATTTATAAAATTTCGAATTCAAGGTGATTCCCGCATCTTTATCAAAGATAGCGGAATAGGGGCTACTGATAAAATCACTGGATACAACTTGTTCATCGCAAAATGCTAAAATTCCTTTCATTACTCCTTCCGATGCATTTTTCATTGCTTGGCAAATATCCTCATAGGATGTCTCCTTGCTCAGACGAACCGTTAAATCAATCGCAGACACATCTGCATTAGGCACACGAAAAGCCATTCCAGTCAATTTCCCTTTAACTTGAGGCAAGCATAGGGCAACTGCTTTTGCAGCACCTGTAGAAGCCGGAATGATATTTTGGCTAGCCCCTCTTCCTCCTCGCCAATCTTTTTTTGAAGGCCCGTCAACGGTTGGTTGAGAAGCTGTGACAGCATGTATAGTGGTCATTAAACCTTCGTCAATTCCAAAATTATCTAATAAAACTTTTGTAATTGGAGCTAAGCAATTAGTTGTACAAGAAGCATTAGAAACAATCCGATCAGTTGCTGGATTATAGTTTTTTTCATTCACTCCCATTACAAATGTCGGAACATCTCCTTTAGCTGGAGCAGAAATAACAACACGTTGCGCCCCGGCAATTAAATGTTTACCTGCCAATTCAGCAGTTGTAAACAAGCCGGTAGACTCAACAACGTAATCAATTTTCAAATCATTCCAAGGTAAATTTTGGGGATCTTTCTCAGAAAAAATTAGTATTTTCTTTCCATTCACATGGATAGCATTCTCTTCTACCTTTATCTCGCCCTTAAATCGGCCATGAGTTGAATCAAACTTTAATAAATAAGCTAAATTATCTGCAGGAACTAGATCGTTGATGGCAATAATGCGAATATCTTCTCTTTCAATGGCGAGACGACAAACCAATCTCCCAATTCTTCCAAATCCATTGATAGCTATATTGACCGCCATAAGACCTCCTTTTTATTATTATTTGAAAATAATGTATCGCAAAGAGATTGTAAAGCAAAGAATAGAGGAAGATAATTATTAATTTAGAGCATTAATGGCGGGATAAGATTTATTTACAGAAAAATCATTCAAATCGTTAGTTAATTTTTGATTTTATATTAAATAAACCTAAAACTTGAAGTATTCGTTTCTAAAATGGGTGTTCTCGTTTTTTAAAAATAATCTCCACAGCCGCTTTCTGTCACGCTGTTGAGAATATTCAGACTGCATTAAAAATTACTAAGGAATAAATTGACAAAAACATCTGTCATATATGCTTCAAAAGGAACCATCGTTTGCGTTAATAAAATGCCCATCTGAGCTACATCCATTTCAGTAAAAACTAAATAAGTAACAACAAGAGCATTGAGGATGTTACAACGTATCCCAAATGTAAGTCCTCTGCGAAGAAGTTTTCTCTTACTCTTTTGGCTGAGCAATAGATGATATAACAACAATTGCAGTCCCTAAACCGCTATAAATTCGAAAAGCTTTATCTTTTGTTAAAGAACATATCACTCCTTCAAATTTTTTTTAAAACCTCCTAAAATTCCCAGACTTCCCTTATTTGCGTCATTTGTTTTGTCTGATAAAAAAAAATAAATATTTAACAATTAAACGTTATTATCAAAATTCCCTTTATTAATCTAAATAATTAAAAAAAATAACGTAAAACGCAATTTTATAAAACATGTTGATTCATTGTTAAATAAATTCTGAATATTAATAAAAAAAAGAAATATAGAAAAACTTATGGAAGTGAAAAACTTATCAAGGTATAGAGAGATAGAAATGAATAAGTATATAAGCCAATTTAAATGATTAAGAAATCTAAATAAGAACTTAAAATGGCAAAAAATTAAACAAATTTGAAAAAAGACAGATCTATTAACAGATCTGTCTTATAAAAACTAAAAATTAATCGGTGAGATATTCAATAATACAAGTTTGTGCATTGTCTCCCACACGATGTCCTTGCTTCACAATACGAGTATAACCACCTTGACGGGTAGCAAATCTCGTGCCTAAAACATCAAATAGCTTACCGATGACAAGACGATCATCATTATAAGCTTGTGTATTTCCTTCTTTAGCCGCTCTTTGTTCTTTTGGGGTCAAAGAATTAAAACGGATCATCAGCTCTGCAATCGCTTGACGACGTGCAGACAATGTATTCTTCTTAGCTAAAGTAATCATGCGATCGGCATAGCGGCGCAATGCTTTAGCTTTCGGAACTGTTGTTTCAATACGCTCATTCGATATTAAAGATTTTAACATGTTGGCGAACATGCAACGTCTATGAGACGTGGTTCGATTGAGCTTACATGTTTGATTGAGGTGTCTCATAACTGTTTACCTACTTAGCATCTTCGTGTTTAACTAATTCTTTTTTCTTTTTCTTTTCTTCACGGTACTGCTTGATTTTATCCTTGACATTATCAGGTGAAACCCCAAAACGACTCAAGTCCATGCCTAAGTGCAATGACATTTCATGAAGTTTAGCTTTAATTTCATTTAAGGATTTTTTACCGAAGTTTCTGAATTCTAACATCCTACGTTCTGGAATGCAAACCAATTCTGCGAGTGTCTCGATATTAGCACCAGTTAAGCAGTTAGCTGAACGAACTGATAACTCGATTTCATCAATTCCTAAAGAAAGTTTATCCATTAACTCATCTTGATCACCGTTACGATCTCCATCTTTTTCGTCAAAAGAAAGGGCGTAATTATTAAATTGATTAAACACTTCAAAATGTTTAAGCCCAATTTGAACTGCAAAACTCAAAGCTTCAGCAGGAGTAATACGCCCATCAGTGGTAACTTCCATGATGAGTCGATCAAAATCAGTATCTTGACCTACACGTGTATTCTCGATAAAATAATTGATTAAACGAACAGGTGAAAAAGCTGCATCAACTAAAATTTCATCGGATGTTTTATCACGTACCACGTGACGCTCAGACGGGACATAACCGCGTCCAAAGGCAATTCGAAGATCTACTTGACGACGCATAGGCTTAGTCACAGTAAAAAGATGTAATTCTGGATTAACAATTTCAAAATTGCCTTCTTGAACGACATCTTGCAATGTAACGCAGTATTGCCCTTGATTGCGATCTAAGTCGTCTTGTGTCACTTCGACGACTTTTGTCAAAATACGCGCATCTCTAGGAGTTTCTTCAGTAGGAAGCTTGCGTAGCAAAGCTCCTTTAAAGTTGAGGATAATATTAGTCATATCCTCAGAAATTCCTTCAATAGCCATATATTCGTGAGGAATGCCCTCTACGCGAACAGAAATGATAGCTGGAGCTTCTAAAGACGACAACATCATTCTACGCAATGCATTTCCAATTGTATGTCCAAATCCTCTTTCGAAAGGCTCAGCCACATAACGGGCAAAATTAGATTCAGGAGACTCTTGATCTACTGTAATCTTATGAGGCATTTCAAATTTGCCGTATTTTACTGACATGAAGTGACTCCTAAAAATAGTAATAGTTGAGATGAACGTTTGGCTCTTGATCGTATGAAGCAAATGAGCAGTCTATTAATAAGCCTTTTAATGCTGATACTAAAAATATCAACATAAAAGGCATACCAAACCGTTCATCATAATTTTTCTTTATACACGACGACGTTTACGCGGACGACATCCATTATGAGGTACAGGCGTTGTATCTCTAATTGCAGTAATTGTTAAGCCCGCGCTTTGTAATCCTCGCACAGCAGACTCTCGACCCGCTCCAGGTCCTTTCAAATTTACTTCAACTTCTTTCATACCGAGAGAAGAAGCTGTTTTAGCAGCATCTTGAGCAGCTACTGTGGCTGCAAAAGCTGAAGATTTACGAGAACCTGAAAAGTTAACTTTTCCGGCAGATGCCCAAGAAATCACTCGACCTGATGGATCAGTAATCGCAATAATGGTATTGTTAAAGGTAGCTTTAACATGCGCGATTCCTGATGGAACATTTTGAAAAGCTTTTTTCTTAGCCTTTACAGGTTTTTTATTAGTGGCAGGTTGCTTACTCAAAGTTGAGAACTCCTATTCTTATTTTTTCTTATTAGCAACAGTCTTACGTCGACCTTTGCGCGTTCTAGAATTTGTTTTTGTACGTTGACCGCGAACTGGCAATCCAAGGCGATGGCGCATTCCACGATAAGAATGAATGCTAATTAAACGTTTGATATTATTCTGAACTTGACGACGAAGATCTCCTTCAACCATATATTCAGATGTGAGTAAACCATTTAGACGAGCTAAGTCATCTTGGGTAAGTTTATGAGCACGCATGTTTGGATCTAAACCCAATTTAACAATAATCTCATTTGACAAATGACGACCTATTCCATATAAATAGGTTAAACTGATTTCTAATCTTTTGTTATCTGGTATATCGATACCTATGACTCTAGGCATTGAACTCTCCTAATTTTTCCGAAAACGAACTGTAAATTGTATTGAACTTTTCTTTTTATTGCAACTTTATTTAATCATATTTTGAAGCTTTACACTAATGCTTAAAGCTTTCTTAACATTAACGGCCGCGTACTCGCCCTTTCTTCATGAAACCATCATATCGCTTCATTAAAAGATGCGATTCTACTTGTTTCATTGTATCTAAAACAACTCCAACTAAAATCAACAGAGCTGTTCCACCAAAGAAATAACTAATAGTTGGAGGTACTCCCAGCACACTACCAATCATTGTTGGTAAAATTGCAATTAATGCCAAGAATACAGCTCCTAGTAGAGTCACTCGATTCATTGTACTTTCTAAATAATCTTGCGTTGGTTTGCCTTGTCTTATACCTGGAATAAATGCACCATTTTTTTTCATATCAGACGCAATTTGATCTGGCCTGAATTGTGTTGCTGTCCAAAAGTATGTAAAAAATATAATCAAAGCTACAAATAAGACAAGATATAAAGGTCCACCAGGCGATAGCCAATTAGCCACTTCTCCTAACCAATTTCCTCGTCCAACAAAAGTTCCCAGCGTGGCTGGAAACATTAATAAGGATGAGGCAAAAATAACAGGGATAACACCTGCATAATTAATTTTTAAAGGAATATAAGAACTTCCTCCCTGAACTTCTTTTCTACCTACAACACGTCTTGCATGCTGAAGGGGAATCCTTCTGTGCCCTTGAATTACTAAAATAGTCGCTAGTGTCACAACAACGAAAACGCTGATCAAAACTAAAATTGTTGAAAAATTCATTTGGCCAGGTTCTTGTGAGTCCAGATTAAGTTGTTGAAAAATTAATCCCATTGCTGTAGGGATTTGAGATAAAATACCTAAACAGATGATAAGGCTGATTCCATTACCAATTCCACGTTCAGTAATTTGCTCTCCTACCCACATCAAAAACATCGTTCCAGTTGTCATTGTAGCAATAGTTATCAAATAAAAAAGCCATGGTAGTCCAAATGCAGTAATATCTAACAATTCCCCAGCCACAATACCAGGTCGTGAAAGATTTATTTGAAGCGCATATTTAGCAAAAAGAGCAGATTGTAAGAAAGAAAGGACAATCGTCAAAAAACGAGTCCAACGATTAATTTTTCTCTTTCCTGCATCACCATTTTCACGCAAATCTCTTTGTAAGCTAGGAACAAGAGCAACTAGCAATTGCATAATAATGGATGCTGAGATGTAAGGTGTTACGCCAAGAGCAATCACAGTCATCTGAGAAAAAGCACCGCCAGAAAAAATATCGACCATCTGAAAAAGATTTTGACTTCCACCGGTCGCATGTCTAAAAAAGCTAACTGCAACTTCTCCATTAATTCCAGGAACTGGAATAAAACTTCCAAGTCTGCAAACAGCAAGTAAAAGAAGCGTTATAAGAATTTTCGTCTTTAGTTCAGGTATTTGAAAAACACGTCTTAATCCATTCAGCATCTCTATATCTTTGGGTAATAGGTTGCTTTTTTTCCTCAAAAGAAAATTTCTTTTGCGTGATTTGAATATAAATTCATCCAAAAAATCACTTATAAAAAGTGAACTTTGCAAGAGACCTAATGAAAACCACAAAAATAAATTTTTATTTTTGTGGTTTAAATTTATCAACGTTTCTTTAGTAAAAAGAAATACTTTTATCTTAAGTTACGTTATTAGATGAGCATCAGTCTATAAATTAAGCTATTTTACAATTTCAAATGAAACTTTAGCTTGAGTTAATTTCTCACGAGCGCTTTCCGAAATTGCATGAACATGAATCTTAACTTTTTTTGTTAAATCACCATTTCCTAACAATTTTATCCCGTGAGTTCTGCCGCTGATGAATCCTCGTTCTCTCAAAGAAAGTTCATCAACAGTTTCACCATCTTTAAAAACAGCTTCGATTTGATCTAAATTGATTACGTCAAATTGACGACGAAATTGTGCATTGCTAAACCCACGCAAAGGCAATTTCATAAACAAAGGCATTTGACCGCCTTCTTTACCTAAACGTCTTTTATAACCAGAGCGAGCACCAGCACCTTTTTCACCACGGCCACAAGTTTTTCCGTGTTTAGAACCAATACCACGACCAACTCGTTTGCGAGGTTTACGTTTACGCGTAGAATCTTTGAGTGTATTTAAAGTAATCATGAGTCTTTTTATACCCCTCTTCTCTGCTTAATTTCATCACGTGTAAGCAACTGCTGAATAGCTTGAAATGTTGCCTTCACTTGGTTAATTGGATTGCTTGAACCTAAGTTCTTCGCCATCACATCTTTGATACCAGCAAGTTCAAGGACGGCACGTACTTTAGAACCAGCAATCACACCTGTTCCAAAAGGAGCTGGTTTCAAAAGAACACTTGCTCCATCCCATTGAACAGTTACTTCGTGAGGAATGGTTGTACCTTCAGTTGGGCAAGAAATCATATTCTTACGAGCGGCTTCTCCGCCTTTACGAATGGCATCTGTCAACTCATTTGCTTTTGCAAATCCATAACCAATACGGCCTTTACCATCACCGACTAAAATAAGAGCAGAGAAACTGAATTTACGCCCACCTTTAACTACTTTAGAGCAACGGTTGATGTGTAAGACTTTTTCAGTCAAATCACTTTCTGCTTTCTCTCTCTCTTTTTTTGGAGACTCATTATTTTTTGCCATGACTCTTCCTTACATCTTTTTTCATTGTCATCCCTCTAGAATTGGAGACCACCTGCGCGAGCTGCATTAGCTAACTCGGCAAGGATACCATGATACTTAAAGGGTCCACGGTCAAAGACCACTTCTTTAATATTTTTGCTTTTGGCAATTTCGGCAATTTGCTCACCTAGTTTGCGAGCAGAAGCCTTATTTTTTTTGCAGAACTCCGTGTTCCGATATTCTTTAGCAAATGTTGCTGTTCCACCAAGTGTTGTGCCAGTTTCATCATCAATTAATTGCGCTTGAATATGGCTATTGCTTTTTACAACACATAGACGCGGCTTTAGGCCTGTCCCACGAAGATGCTTACGAACTCTAACGGCACGTTTAACACGTAGTTTTGCAGTTTTATTAGCTTGATTAATCATATCATTCCTTCAGCGATTACTTCTTAGCAGCAGCTTTACCTGCTTTCTTACGTACAAATTCTCCTGCATAGCGAATCCCCTTACCCTGATAAGGTTCAGGTGGACGTTGGCTGCGCACAGTTGCGGCAAATTGGCCGACTAAATGTTTATCGAAGCCTGAAATAGTAATTAAAGTATTTTTATCTACTTTAACGGCCAATCCTTTCGGAATAGGTAACTTACATGGATGCGAAAATCCTAACTGTAAATCAAGCAGATCACCTTGCACAGTTGCACGATAACCAACTCCAATCATTTCTAATTTTTTCTCAAAACCTTCAGTTGTCCCAACTACCATATTATGGATAAGAGTACGGTAAAGGCCGTGAAAATGAGCAAGTTTTGCTTCTTCATCAGCTAACGAAACGAGAACCTCGTTTCCTTCTACATTAACGTTAACTCCAGGAATTAGTTTTTGTGTTAAAGCGCCTTTAGGCCCTTTAACAGCAACTTCTGTGTTAGAAACTTTAACCTCTACACCATTTGGGAGAGAAATAGGAAGTTTACCTTTACGAGACATTGTCACTTTCTCCTTCGATCATTACCAAATCAAACACAGAAGTTCACCACCGATTCCACGCTGAGTAGCTTCATTGCCTGCCATGACTCCTTGCGAAGTCGAAACAATGGATAAGCCCATATTACCGTAAAAGCGTGGGATATCTTGGTGCCCAACATATTTGCGTAAGCCGGGTTTTGAAATTCTTTTTAGGCCTTGAATAACAGGACGACGTCCGTTAGTATATTTCAAAAATATACGTATCGTTCCGCGCTGACCTTCATCAACTTTTACCAGATAATTTTCGATAAATCCTTGATTTTTGAGGATCTCAGCAAGCGTCTGCTTCATTTTGCTCCAGTTTACATCGACATAGCGATGTTGAGCTTTTGTACCATTGCGAATTCTTGTGAGGAAATCGGCTACTGGGTCGCTGACTACCATGATTTCGTCTCCTATTAAGCTGCTACCGAAATCGGTAAGTTTTTAAATGGAATGCCAAGTAACCTTAAGAGCTCAACACATTCTTCATCTGTTTTAGCACTTGTTACAAATGTAATATGCATTCCTTGCGTTCTTTTAACTTCGTCTAAATTAATCTCGGGAAAGATTTGCTGATCATCCAAACCTAATGTATAATTTCCCATTCCGTCGCATTTAGAAGGAAATCCTCTAAAGTCACGAATACGAGGACAAACAATGTTAACAAAACGGTCAATAAAATCAAACATTCTTTGACCACGTAAAGTTACTTTAACACCGATTGGTTGATCTTCACGTAGTTTGAAGTTAGAAATCGCTTTCTTTGCTTTTGTGATCACTGGTTTTTGACCAGAAAGCATTGTCATTTCTTTGACGCAATCCTGGATAGAATTTTTGTCTTTTGATGCTTCTGCAATACCCATATTGATCACGACTTTGACTAAACCAGGTACCTGCATCAGGTTCTTATATGCAAATTTTTTTTGCAATTCTGGTTTTACATCAGCTAAATATCTTTTCTTTAACCTGGACATTGGCTTTTTCTACTCACTTAGGTTTTTTGACTGAACGGTAGACTACTTCTTGATCGTCTTTGTGATAAACAAATTGACGATGTCCTTGTTCATTAGTACGAATTTTCAACTTTGCCGTTGTTTCTCCTTCCACACAAACTTTCAAATTTGAAATGTGGATCGGTCTTTCAATTTCAACAATTCTGCCCTTAGGAGCTTCTTGGCTTCGTTTAACGTGTTTCTTGCGTACATTAAGGCCTTGAACTATTACTCTATCACCCTTACATGATTGTACAGTTCCTATCTGACCTCGGCTGTTACCAGCAATAGCAACAACTGTGTCACCTTGGCGAATTTTTTTTGATCCACTTGGCTTATTATCCATTTTCGTCATTGCCTCACTTATTAAATCACTTCTGGTGCGAGAGAACTAATCTTTAAAAATTCTCTATCGCGCACTTCACGTGCAACAGGTCCAAAGATACGAGTTCCCTTTGGGTTCTTCTTGTCGTCAATTAAGACGCAGCTGTTTGTATCAAACCGTATTTTCGTACCATCTTTACGTTTAATGTATGATTTTGTACGAATGATAACAACTTTAACAACATCCCCTTTCTTAACACTTCCTTCAGGATGAGCATCTTGAACAGAAGCAACGACAATATCCCCAACATGGGCATAACGACGCTTTGATCCACCTAATACTTTAAAGCATTTGACTCGTTTTGCACCCGAGTTATCAGCTACTTCTAGCTCGCTTTCTTGTTGAATCATGGTTTACAAACTCCAACGATAATTAACTTTTGCTTAGGTGTAACTTATTGTCTTCACCTGTTTCGGATTTAGGCCTAACTTTTTGATACCAAGTTTAGAGAGTAGTCTGACAATGAATGCTTATATTTCTCTATCCTTTTACCAAGTGAGCGTAACCTAAACGCTGAGTTGATACTCATAGAATTAAATTCTATGCAACTACACGCCAACGCTTTAATTTTGATAAAGGGCGTGTTTCCATAATTTTTACTTCATCACCGATCTGTAAATCGCCTGATTCATTGTGAGCATAATATTTCTTGCCACGAGTGACAATTTTACCATACTGAGGATGAGCAAAAGTACGCTCAACTTTCACAACAACGGTTTTTTGCATTTTATTAGAGACGACGATGCCTTTTTTAACTTTACGGCTTCCTCTTTCTTCTTGTTGCATGATTATCCTTGATTAGTCTGATTTTGATTTTCGCGACGCTTCTCTGTAATCACTGTTAACAAGCGAGCGATATCTTTGCGAGTATGTTTCATCTCATGTGGTTTTTCTCTCTTTTTTTGAGAGCGAAACTCGTTGTTGAGTTCAAACAATTTTCTGCGAGACTCGTCGTGGGTTGCTTCGAGTTCTTCTAAACTTTGATCTCTTAAATCTTTCGCTTTATACATATAACCTCAAACTTGTTCTACGCGTTCAACAAATCGTGTTTTTAATCCCAATTTAGCCGCTGCTCTGCGTAAAGCACTTTGAGCCATATCTTTGGGCACATTAGCCACTTCAAAAAGGATTCGGCCAGGTCTGACGACTGCTACCCAATGGTCAACTGCACCTTTACCTTTACCCATTCTCACTTCGGCAGGTTTCTTTGTAATTGGTTTATCTGGAAATATTCTAATCCAGACTTTACCACGTCTTTGAAAGAAACGGTTGATTGCAACACGGCAAGCTTCGATTTGTTGGTTTGTAATCCACCCTCTTTCTAAAACTTGAATTCCATATTCACCAAAGTGAACGAAATTAGCACCTTTGCTTAATCCAGCAAATTGCCCTTTTTGCATCTTACGATGCTTTGTCCTTTTTGGCATTAAAGGCATGTTTAAGCCTCCTTCTTCGCTAAGTTGTCTTCACCGCGATAAATCCAAACCTTCACACCTATACTACCATAAGTAGTTTCAGCTCGACCTGTTGCATAATCAATATCGGCACGAAGCGTATGAAGAGGCGTGCTACCTTCTTTATACCATTCTGTACGAGCAATCTCTGCACCACCAATACGGCCAGACAACTGAACTTTAATACCGAATGCACCAGCATCAATTGATGATTGCATCGCTTTTTTCATTGCGCGACGAAAAGGAATACGTCTTTCAAGTTGCTTTGCTATACTATCTGCAACGATTTTCGCATCCATGTCTGGCCGTTTCACTTCTTCAACAGCTACCCAGACTTCTTTTCCTGTTAATTTACTTAATTCCCCTTTCAATACATCGATCTCAGCACCTTTTTTCCCGATCACAAGACCTGGACGTGCTGTCACAATTGTGACTTCGACTTTTCCGCTCATGCGCTTAATTTTGATTGCTGAAACACCTACTAAGGCAGGTTTTTTCAATAAATAAGCACGAATGATTTGATCTTCAACTAGAAGATCTCCAAATTCTTTCTTATTAGCAAACCATTTGGAGCGCCAATCACGTGTACGAACAAGGCGGAAACTTATTGGGTTGACTTTTTGTCCCATTCCATGACTCCTTAAAGATTGCTTACAATCACGGTAAAGTGGCTTGTTCTTTTCATAATTGGATGACGTCCGCCTCGGTTTTTAGGTTTCGCTCTTTTTAGCGTAGGACCTGCATCCACACGAACTTCTACAACTTTGAGATTTTCACGTCTCATATCTAATTGCGTTTCCGCATTTGCCACGGCACTATCTAATGTCTTCTTTAATAAGCGTCCACCCTTTAGACCGCTAAATGTCAATTGAAGGGAAGCGTCAGAAACAGATAGTCCGCGGATTAATCCTGCAGCTAAACGAGCTTTGCGAGGACTGATGCGTATATATTTGCTTATTGCTTTAGCATAACTCATCTTAGCAACCTTTACTTCTTAATTGGATGTCCTTTAAATGTACGCGTGGGAGAAAATTCACCCAAACGATGACCAACCATGTTATCTGTAACAAAAACAGTGAGATGTTTGCGGCCATTATGTACTTCAAACGTATGTCCGACCATATCAGGTGTAATCATTGAACGTCTTGACCACGTTTTGATCGGCTTTTTTGTTCCTTCTTTATTTTGAACGTCCACTTTTTTTTGTAGATGGTGGTCAACAAAAGGACCTTTTTTCAACGATCTTGCCATAACTACTTCTTCCTTCGACGTTTCACGATAAGCTTGTTAGACTTCTTATTGGATCTTGTTACAAGTCCTTTTGTATAGAGACCCCAAGGAGTTTGTGGTGTGTTACCTTTATGTTTACCTTCACCACCACCGTGTGGGTGGTCAACAGGATTCATAGCAGTACCACGAACAGTTGGACGAATCCCCTTCCAGCGCATACGGCCAG
This sequence comes from Candidatus Protochlamydia sp. W-9, assembly GCF_001950615.1. Classification (NCBI taxonomy): domain Bacteria; kingdom Pseudomonadati; phylum Chlamydiota; class Chlamydiia; order Parachlamydiales; family Parachlamydiaceae; genus Candidatus Protochlamydia; species Candidatus Protochlamydia sp. W-9. The sequence goes on along the minus strand of NZ_BCPZ01000214.1, from coordinate 77,177 downwards.
CTTTTCCTTCAACGCGCAAATTGCGCTCTGGATTAGAAACTGCGCCAAATGTTGCTCGACAGTTTTCATTGATCATACGCACCTCACCTGATGGCATACGAATTGTAGCATAACCACCACTTCGTGCCATTAGCTGTGCAGATAATCCAGCTGAACGAACAAGTTTTCCGCCTTTTCCAGGGTATAATTCAATATTATGTATAACAGAACCAAGTGGCATAAGTCTTAATTTCATGCAGCAACCTATATGAAAAGGTGGCTCATCACTTGTCTGCACTTTATCCCCAGCTTTTAAGCCTTGCGGAGCTAAAATATATCGTTTTTCCCCGTCAGCATAATTTAGCAAAGCAATATAAGCTGTGCGATTTGGATCATACTCGATAGAGGCAACTTTAGCAGGAATATTTTCTTTATCCCGTTTAAAGTCGACAATACGATAGTGTTGTTTATGTCCTCCACCTTTATGGCGGCAAGTAATGTGACCATTGTTATTACGCCCATTTGTTCGTCTTTTTGGTAATAAGAGCGATTTAGTGGGTTTAACAGTGGCACGTGAGTTTTCGCATGGACGAGTCAATTGCTCATTAGTTGGAAGTGCTAATTGACGAGTTCCAGGTGTTACAGGTCGATATTTCTTAAACATCTACTCTCAAGCTCCTATTATACATTGTCTAGGCTATCGCCAGCACGAAGCGTGACAATCGCTTTTTTGAAAGCATTTTTGAAGCCGGGTCTCCCACGTACACGTCTAGCTTTCGCTTTTACGTTAATGGTGTTAACCGCCATAACTTTTACATTTTCGTTTTTGTAAATTTCTTCCACAGCTTGCGAAATTTCTTCTTTATTGGCATTGCGATCAACAATAAAGACATATTTCGGAGATTCACAACGTTTGACTGAAGGATTGCTTTCTGCAGTTTTCAACTGTTGAAGCACCATAGACTTTTCAGTCACATATTGATATTTTACTACTTGGTATGGGCTTTTTTTTGTCATGGACCTTTACTCCCTCAATTCAACCACTGATTTAATTCATTCAGCGCTGATTCTGTTAACACAATCTCACGAGCAATCATGACATCATAGCCATTAATATTCGAAGCTAACATAAAATTTGCACGTGGCAAATTACGCATGCTTTTAACAAAATGGTTATGCTTGTCAGTGCTAATGCTAACGCGCTGAACTTTTCCTTCCGTTTCGACATCGGTAAAGGTAGTTTCACCTAAAAACAGCACACGTCCTCGCAAGTCAAATCCCCTAAGGAATTGAGCTAAAGTTTTTGTTTTTGGTGCATCCATTGCCGTATCTTCAATCAACCAAACTTTATTTTCTTTTAATTTTTCAGATAAAAGAAAACGGATAGCTGCTTTTCTTTCTTTTTTATTAATACGAACATGCTGATCAAATTTTGGTCTTGGCCCAAATGCACGACCACCACCTCTATATTGTGGAGCAACAGTTGATCCGTGACGAGCGCGACCTTGACCTTTTTGAGGATGAGCTTTTTTCGTCGTATGCTTAACTTCAGCGCGCGTTTTGGTACTAGCTGACCACTGTCTAGCATTTGCTCTAAGTGCAACAATATAATCTTTAATCATCTGTCCGTTGGCTTCAACATTGAGCCAGGTATCATCAATATTTACCTGTCCAATTTCTTTACCAGCAAGATTGTACTTTTTTAGTGTAGCCACAATTTAACTCCAGAAGATCTTATTTCTTATGACTTTTTCTTTGCCAATTTTTTGGCTTGAGTAATATAAACCAAACCATTGCGTGGACCAGGAACCTGTCCTTTTACCACAATCACATGGTTTTCAGAATCAACTTTTACAATACGTAAGTTCTGAACAGTTACTCTCTCATTACCCATCTGACCTGCTTTTTTCCCACCAGGTAATCCACGTCCAGGAGTAGAACGCATCCCAGTTGAACCTGCGTGTCTGTGATGTCCAGAACCGTGGGAAGCAGGGCCTCCCGCAAAGTTGTGACGTTTCATCACCCCTTGATATCCTTTACCTTTTGAGATCGCTGTCGCATCAACGAATTCGATACCATTAAAAGTATCGACGCTAATTTCTTGACCTAGTGTATACTCTTCAGTTGAATCTAATCTAGACTCTACTAAGAAACGTCGAGACTCCACCCCAGCTTTTTTAAAATGTCCTAACCGAGGCTTACCTGTTCTCGCTTCAATTGTGTGCTGCGTTTTACCAGTCACTTTTTCAAAACCAAGTTGTAGAGCTGTATACCCATCTGTTTCTTTAGTTTTGATTTGAGTGATAACATTTGGCTCAGCCTGGATCACTGTGCACACGATTGCGTTACCTTTTTCATCAAAAAGCTGAATCATGCCACGTTTTTTACCCATCATTGTAAGCGCCATATAATCAATCCTTAACCAAATTAATGATCCGCTATTTCAACAAACACTAAGCTTGCTGTACTTTTAAAATATAAATTGCGGCTTTGTTTCATGTGGCAAGTTACGTACGAGATACGTTCTCACCAGAGCTAACAAAGCAAATATGAATGATCAGCGATCTTTTTAGAAAGCTAAAACAGCGAGGTTAGCAAATTCTGCCAATTTAATACAAGCGAAATTCCATCTTTTATTATAATCCTCACCATTTCTTTCTGTGGGGCGTTGCAAGACAGAGATAATTTAAAGCGAAGTAACAAAATACGAGTTGAAAATAGCAACGAAATTTTTAGTCATAAAAAACTTAAATTATTTATCACGATCAATTTGCATTATTTTTAATGATTTAAACACATTAACGCTTTACTTTTTTGCTAACAATACAGCAAACAGTGGTCTGATATGTTCTTTCCATATCTTATTTTTAATCAACACAAAATAGATGGAATCCTTTAAAAATCAAAATAATAAATCCTGGGCCTTCTTCTAGATTCTCCCTCTTCTAACTTTTGTACATTCTTAGACGAGTTAACTTTTTTATAAAAAAAACAAACCTTAAAAAGCCGTTCTGAAGTTTCCGCAAAACCTTCCATTTTCATTTTTGAGTAAATTTTTTATCCCTTAATAAATTGGATAACTAAGATTGAAGGAAAAATCTTACAACTTCCTCATATTCAAGCTCATGTAAAAACTGTGAGTACATTGCCAAATGATCTTACTGGCTTTCCCTCATATCATTTGAGGGAAAGAAAGAATAAAAAAATATTGCAAATTTCTGATTTTATAAACTTATCAACTGATTAAAAACGTCAAATTTTTATTTGCATTTTCTATTTATTCAGCATAGGGAAAATTTTTTACTCACCTCATATAAAAAAATTGTGCAACAAAACTTCAAATCATTATTAAGAGAAGCAATCTACTATTGCTAAAATGTTCGAAAGGGTAGAATAATTTTTATATTTATTAATTACAACTTGTGAGTCATTTAAAGGCCAAAAAAACGTCAAAAAAATAGCAAAAATGACTCCTCTCTTTTTGATCTGTTAAATTGATTTAACTTTTATAAATGGGCAAGCAACCTTTCTTCTCGGCATCACTCAATAAATTTTATTAAAATTCAATAATTGAATTACATCACGTTGGTACTCTCGTTAAAACTTACCACACCAAAATCCGCAATCTGCTAATCGTTTCTTCTGCAACTTATTTTTTTGGTAACCTTCCTGGTAGGAAGAAATTAAAAATCAATGCCTTGGTTCCCAAGAACTCTCAAAAATGATTAAAGAAGAGATTCAGTTTTTATAAATTCAATTACCTTTTTGACGTCATTGTTATTCACTCAACTTTAGGTTCCACTTTTTTATTTAATATCTTTTGTGCATTTTTAGAGATTTTTTTAGATCGAATGTGAATGACTTCTTGATCTTTTAAACGACGCTTTGCATTTAGAATTTTGATATCCGCATCTCTTTGCAGCACAATCATGTCTTTAAGATCTTTGAGCTGAGTTCCTTTTAAAACGTGAAGGGCCTCTTCTTGTTGAACGGCTCCCTTAATATAAACCGTCAAATATTCTTTCAAAGGAATTTTAACCACTTGTCCATCACGCAAAAGTTGATTAGGTTTAAAACTGCTTAAATCAGCATCAAAAGTTGGTTTACATAAGCTCCAAAGATCTTTTATCCTAGCTCCTTTACGGAGTTCAAAAATCCCTATATGCTCGGCAGCTCCCTGAACAGTAACATCCACCAATTCTGTTGTTAACAAGTGTTCTGTCCGAGGTATTGGCAAAACTCTTTTTTTTGAAAAAAAAGCCATACCAATCAATAAAATTAGAGTTGTGATAAGAATAGAGACGATTAGCCATTCATGCCGTTGTAGTTTTGAAGACATAAGATTCTCTCCTCTGCAAGGTTTTGCAAAGAGTCTACTAGATGAATTGTAAAAAAACATTAAGTTTTTTTTGAATAAAATATCTAAATATTTTTCTTAGTAATCGGTAAGCCTCAAGTAGAATGATTTTCAAAGAAAGGGGTACTGGGCCGATAAACCAGACTTGCAATCCCAATAGATTTTGCTATGAAAGTCAGAAAAATAACGGCGGGTTCTCGTACTTGGCTAAAAGCAGAAATATTAAAAGCAAATTCTGTAATAGAAACAGCTAATTCCCAATATGCACGTTTCTTTGTGCTTTCTCCTAGACGATCGTATTTTAATGTTCGACAGGTTTCTAAAAATCGAACAAAAAATCCTACACATAGACCCCCTCGTACCCAAGTATCTAGACTCTGTCCAGGCACCCAAGAAAAGAGTTTAAATCGACCTAAAGAATTGGCATAAGAAGCAAGTTCAAGCAAGTTTAAATCTCGTAGAAATGTAGGTACGCACATTACATCTACAGTTAAAAATGTCAAGTCTGTGAGATTTTCAAGCCAGGTATTTTCTTTTTGAATCACTTTAAGGTTTTGTAAATCAATTTGATGAGCAGCGCACCCGTTAAGTAAACGATCAGGCTGGGCAGTTAATTCTCCAACCATCCATTTTTGTAAAACTTGACTAAATTCTTTATCGTCTATCCAAGCTAAATCATACGCAGACATTTGTTTTAAAAAAGTTTTTAAAGAGGCCTGAGAAAAATCGTGAACAGTAGAATTTTGCTTAAAACCCTCTTCATTTTCTTGACCGATTCCCCAATTTAAACATAGTTGGTGCTCTAATTGTTTTTGCGTACGAAATTCATCAATTTTATTGGAGTCTATCGCATGAAAAAGTTGATAAGGAATTTTAAGAAATCCATAAAAATCAAGCGTGTTTGAAATGTCTAAAATAGCCACTAATTGAGGTAAATACGGACGCTCACAATAATAATTAATTCCTTGCAAAATTGATAGTGCCACAAGGCAAATTCGTTGAAAACCTTCAGGATCCAATCGAATTTCGTTAATTTCAAGAATGGTTGTTAATATAGTTTGTTGAGCTTTTTCACAATAATTTGTTAAAGATGTGCATACTGCGTGGCAGTAAGTCTGCATGCAAACTCCTTTTTTCTGCCTTGTACGAACGACGTAAGAATATTTACGAATAATCACTCAGAATAAGAGTCTTATTCTGAGTGTAAATAAAAGCAATTTACGCTGCTACTGCTGGATTATTAAAGCGAACCTCTCTATCTCTAGAGCGATCTTTCCAATATCTAATTAAACCAGCATTTTGTGTAATTACATCCACTAATGTGAACCAAAATGCAGTTCCATAGCGACTTCCACAACCAATTAAGATCATTTTACCAATGCTGCCAGTCAATTTAAGCCAGATACTTACATCCGATAAAATTTCTTTTCTCTTTCTTGTACGATCTTCACCTGTCTCTCCTTCAACATTAACGAACTCTCTAACAAAGCGCGAAATCTCAATTCCAGAGGCAGCAAAAATAAATATATCTTTTGGCGAATAAAAAACATTGCTAAGCACGGGAATTTGATCTAAAGAAATTTGTTCTAAATGTTTACCTTTTAAGTAAGATATTTTAATAGAACCAATTGCAGCACCTAATCTAGAAACAGTTTGAAACGCAACAACTTCATGTTTTTGCAAAAATCTTGCAGTATCTAAAAAATTGCCTATTCCATAGAGAACCGCGACCCAATTTGTTCCTTCTTTATATTTTGGAATTGTCAAACTAACTTTTTTTGTCAGTTTATCACGCTGAATAAAGTCACAGGCTGACCCAATAAATTTTGTTGCATAGTAGAGGTTTTTTTGACCCTCTAAAGTTTCAATGGCTGCATTAAATACGTTTGTATGCTTTATGCGCCCAATTAATTTTAAATTGGCAATGGCGGCTTTTGTCCATTTTTCAAACCCTTCGTGACGTAAGTCATAAATATCGTAAGCAGCTCTGCTCGGACCTTCTCCTACGTACCTAATTCCTTTTTTAACTTCACTGGAAACTAGACTAACTCCCTCACCAATAGTGAAAAGAGCGGAGTTAACCCCATGAGAGATATGGGAAGTGATGGCATTCATATTAAATCCTTATATCGTTATATTTCTGATGATTAACCGCCTAAGCAGTCATTGTTTCAAAATAATTTGGTTTTGGTCTTGCAAGGATGCAGGCAATACCAACTCCTTTTGTAATAATAGCCCCTGCATAAAAAAGTCCTGGAGAAACTTTTAAAATATTTCGATGATTTAAATAGCCAACTCCTTGGTAAACAAATTCAAAAAGAGAGCTGATGGCGTCAATTTTAGTATTTTTTCTTTCTGTTGGCGTGAGTTTTTCATCTAATAATTTACGCGTTGCTTCAAATAATTTAGCACCGAAAGCAAACGTTACACCACCTCTCACCCAAGTTTCTAATGACTGATATTTTACCCAGCCAAATCCACTATTCTGTCCAATGCGCATTGCCCAAGCACCTGTATCAACTAGATTCCAAACTCTGGTATAAAGACCTACGCAACCCATATTAATAAAAAGCCCTGTCACATCAACAATTTTATCTACAAGTGTTCGATGGTTAACAGGGATTGTCACACCGTTTAAATTGACTACATTCAGAGTAGGGCTACTTGTTAAATCAGCTATAGGTTTTTGCAAACGATTTTGCAGTGCTAACGCAAAATCTTCTGGGGAAGTATAAGCATCGTCATTAGCAACCATTGTGTCTAGCTGAGCTTGCAAATGCTTCTGAACAGTTTGTCTTAAAGCCTCCTTATCACAATCTGGAAAAATTGCATATAGCCTGTTTAAGATATTTTCTAAAGCTTGCGGAGCATTAATCGACTCAGCTTTTATAGGACATAAAAAACCACGTGGTTCTTTTAAAATCTGATAAAAATCATGCATGTTCGCAGTGGATAAAGTTCGTTCTAATTTTGGAAAAACAACTACCCCATAATGCCAATTATAATATTGGATAATACTGATAGCTATCTGCGCAGTTTTTTGAAAAATTTCTGGATTATTTCTATATTCATTGAGCTTAATAACACCTTTTCCTATTGACTGTAAGGCAGCCTGAGGGAAATCTATCACTGCATTTGAGCATCTACTTAAGAGATTCATTTCTTACTCCTCGAGAAATTTTGTAGGAATTTTATCATATTCAATCCCTGGATTAAAAATCAAGGTACTGATTAATTTAAATAAATACCAAAAAATTATAAATCGTTCTATGTTAGTTAGAATTTTAATATAAAATAAAAGTTGGTTATCAATATCAACCGTTTTTGGAAGCAAAGATGTAAATTTTTGTATTATTTGTCAATGCACTTGCACAGAAACTGGATTTATTAAAAAGTAGGCCTAGCTTGTTAAACTTATAAATAAAACTAATTAATTAATTAATTAAAATGGAGGCAAATTTCCTTTAAAAGAATCCCACTTAAAAGTGAGATTTGATTGGCACAAGATAAACGTCAGTTCTAAGACGCAGCTTTTGTTTATTCTTCCAAATTAAAAGCTTAATAATGATCCATTGCCAACACCCTATACAAAAAATAGTTCTCATTGCTATCCAGATATACCTAGATTGAACGGTTAGTATTTTCCAAGTGACTTTTAAAATCGAAAATTCTTCTCATGAAAAAGGCTGACCATGACTCCAAGCAAACTGACGACAGTAAAACATGCCATAAAAAAAATTTATAAAATAGATTCTGATTTTTTCGAATTAGCACATAAGAAACAATTTGGGATGCTTTTTTTTATTTTTGATCTAAACAAACTCTTTTTAAAGCATTTAACACTTCAATAGAAATATCATAATTTTTTATCATTATTTAATAAATTCATGATTAATTGTTGAGATTTTGCTTAATCTCTCCATTAAACAATTCTTCTTTCTTATATGCATGTGCTAAGTGTTTTTTAAATCGATATATTGCTTTAAGGAATAGATATTTGACAAAAGCGTCTTATTACAGCAAAAATACTACCTGTAAATTGAAATACTTTTTCTTCCAGGGCTGCAGCAGGATTTCGAACTATTCTATTTGAATGCTATATTCAAATTAGAAGATAAAAAAGAATAGAAACATTAGATTAATTAATAATTAAAAAAATTATATAAAATAAATTATATTAATTCGCTTATATTAATTAACTAAGAATTTTAACTGATTTTTTGACATCCCTCGGATCCATTGTTCAGAAGACATTGTTTTTTTTCCTTCCAGTTGAACCTCCACAAGTTCTAATGCTTGATCGCCAGTCAAAATTTTCAAATTTCCCTTAGAACTATCTAAAATAGTACCAGGACAGTTTGATGGATAAGGGATTACTCGCGTACGGCTGATTTTTAATCGTTTTTGCTCTCCATTAACTTTGACATAACACCAAGCTCCAGGATAAGGATTAACTCCTCTCACCAAATCGTGTAAATGTTGAGCTGATTGGTTCCAATCTAACTCGCAATCCTCTAGTTCAATCTTTGGTGCGAATGTTGCTAAATGAGAATCTTGAATTTGACGAGATGGTTCACCCCGATCAAACTGCTTGATTACTTCTAGCAAGGCATGCTTTCCTATTTGGCAAAGAACTTGTTCGAGCTCACCATAAGTCATTTCCGAAGTGATTTGCACTGATACTTTTTTGATCATGTCACCTGCATCCATTTTTTTCACCATATGCATGATCGTTACGCCTGTTTCCGTTTCCCCTTCAATAATCGAGCGTTGAATAGGAGCAGCACCTCGATATTTTGGCAATAAGCTAGCGTGTAAATTAATGCAAGCCCGTTTAGGCATGTCTAATAAATGTTGTTTAATAATTTCTCCATAAGCAACAACGACAAATAAATCTGCTTCATAATTTTTTAAAACAGGCGCGAAATCTAAAGATGACACTACTTCAGGTTGATAAAGGGGTAAGTGATAGCTTTGAGCAATTAATTTAACTGGAGTAGGAACAGGTATGCTTGAACGCCCTTTTGGTCGATCAGGTTTGGAAATAACAGCGACCACTTCCACCTGATTTTGCAAAAGGAATTCTAGGACTTGCGCAGCAAAAGGAGGTGTACCAAAAAAAATAACCTTCATTTTTCTATTTCTCATTACTTGCTTGCATTTAAAGGCTCAGTGGGTTCTTCCAAATTCAGTCCCTCCTCTTCCGTCTGAAGGCACATTAAACCCCTTTTTGTCAAACGACAAAAGTTGACAAAATGTTGAATTTCGGGAAGCGGCTTTAATTCTTGTTCAATTTGATTAAGTGCTTCTTGCATACGAAAACCTGAACGATAAAGAAGCTTAAAAGCTTTACTCAATTCTTGCCGAACTTCTAGTGTATATCCCTGTCTTTTCAATCCAACAATATTTAATCCCCCAAATTTATAAGGAATTCCAGCTCCAATTGTAAATGGAGGGATATCATGAGTCACACGACTCATTCCTCCAACCATTGCATTGCGTCCAATTCGAACAAACTGATGGATAGGAGTCATACCTCCAATCACAGCATAATCTTCCACAATCACATGTCCTGCTAATGTAGCATTATTACTCATAATCACTCGATTTCCAACGACGCAATTATGGGCAACGTGGCAATAAGCCATAATGAGGCAATTGTCCCCCACTTCTACTACTGATCCTTCTTGGCAAGATGAATTGATCGTGACAAATTCCCGTATCTCACAATTTTTACCAATCTTGACGAATGTTCTTTCACCTTGAAATTTCAAATCTTGTGTTTTCGTTCCGATACTTGCCATCGGATAAATAATGGTCCCTGCTCCAATGGTTGTGTAACCATCAATATAAGTATGAGATTTAATAACAACATCATCTTCTAAAATCACATGAGGTGAAGCAATCACAACATAAGGTTCAATGACGACATTTTCTCCGATAACCACTCCAGGCGCAATAATAGCTGTTGGGTGTATTTGACAAGAACTTTTCATGCAACATTCACTTAACTTAAAATATTTTAATTTTTTGAGATGTGTATTAAATTTGACTTTTGTCTACAAACACAAAGCCTATTTCAGCCTCAGCTGCAATTTTTTGGTTCACTAGTGCTTCAGCTTTAATTCGTCCCCCTTTGCTACTAAAATGCAATCCTTCGCCTTTCAAATGGAGAACATCGCCTGGTTTCACGGGCTGTCTAAATTTAGCGTGATTGACATTAAGCAAAATTGCAATTTTATCTCCCGGCCCTCTTAAATGAACCAAAATACCACCCGCCTGAGCTAACGCCTCTAAAATCAAAACGCCTGGCATGATCGGAGCATTAGGAAAATGACCTTGAAAAAAAGTCTCGTTAATTGTTACGTTTTTTTGCGCTAAGATATATCCTTTTTCTACATCGATTTCTAAGACACGATCGACAAGCAGAAAAGGATAACGGTGGGGTAAAATATTGATGATTTGATTGATATCCAATGCCTGTGGGTTATCTGAAAGATTAACCATCAATGACTCTCCATAGTGATATGTTTTAATAATTCTTTAGCAAAAAGAAAGTTTGTCAAATGTCCCGATCGAATCGCAATGATGTGAGCATGGAAATCATATCCCACTAAAGAAAGATCGCCGATCAGGTCCAAAATTTTATGTCGTGCCATTTCATTTGGAAAAAAGAGCCCACCTTTACTCAAGATCACTTCGTCTTTAATTACAACAGCATTATCCAAACTTCCTCCTTTAATTAACCCTCTATCCATTAAAGCAGATATTTCTTTATAAAGAGAAAAAGTGCGACAAGGAGCAATCTCTTTTTTAAAATTTTCTTCATTTACTATAACAGAATGAAATTGACCGCGCAAAAAGGAGGATCCTGGATAACTCAAGGTGTAGCTAATACGATAACCATCGAAGGGTAAAGCCACTAAATGAATATCACCTTCAGATAAGTATACAGGGTGTTTGATCTTTACAACGGGTATCGCTTGTTCTTGTGTTCTTATCCCTACTTTTTCAATCATTTCTACAAAAACGTCAGAACTACCGTTTCCAACTGGAGGTTCTATACTTGTAATTTCAATACATAAATTATCAATTTGATAAGCTTTTACAGCAGAAAGGACATGTTCAACTGTGTGAATACGAATATCATTAATTCCAATCGTCGTGCTGCGCGCAGTATCTTGAACATACTCAACAGTCGCTGGAATAATCGGTTGTCCAACCAAATCAATACGCTTAAAAACAATTCCTGTACCTTCTTTAGCAGGACAAAATCGAAGTCCCACTTCCTTTCCAGTATGAATACCAATACCAGAAAAAGCGGCAACATCTTTTAATGTACGTTGCTTGCGAACAATTGTTTCCAATGCTGGATTGACGGTCACGCATCAACCTTTAGTTATTTGTAAGAAGTTGAGTATGTTAATTATAAATTGGTTTTAAAGCAAGAAAGTAATCATGGCACTCAACAAAGTTTTCTATTAATTCTAATCAAATAATTCACCAATACAAAGATTTATTCAAAAAAAGAAACGTCGGAAAAATTTGTCTGCAATTGTCCAAATCATAAGTAAACTACTCAGGCATAAAATAAATAGGTCACCCCATTTTGCATATAGGGTTTTATAATGATAAATAGGGACTTGTACATAAAGAGAATCGGCTATTTCTTGTGTTTTCATCATATCTGGTCCTAATACATTAATTACTTGACCTAAAGAATCGATTGCTCCAGTGATTCCGGTGTTGCAAGCTCTCATCAAGGGAATTCCATTTTCAACTGTACGCAATCTCGCATGATCAAAATGTTGTTTAGGAAGCTTAGAATTAGGATACCAACCATCGTTTGTCAAGTTGACTAGCAATTCGGCTCCTTTTTGTCTATTTTCACGGATTAAATCGCCGTAAGTTTCCTCATAACAAATTGTTGCTCCATAAGGAACTGGTCCATTAAAAATTTTGGCTCCTTTCCCGCAAGTAAAAGAACCTGAAATACCATACCTGGCAGCTAATTCCCGGCAAAATTCGAAAGGAATATACTCTCCCATCGGAACAAGTATACGTTTTTCATACCTTTCAGCAGGACGCTGATCAGGAGAAAAGTGAAAGGCAGCACTATAAGATGCATGATATGTTTTTTCTTCATCAAGATAGACACTATCTTCAAATCCCACGACAACATAAGACTGAAATAAATTAGCCAAGGATTTCACGATAAAAGCGTTAGAAACGAGCCATTGATTTCCTCGATCAGACGATAAAAATGAAGCATAAGGAGATATTAAAGGAGCAAGGGACTTTAAAGCTTCAAATCCAAATAGCTCTTTCCACAACTTCTTGATATTTTCTAAAGGAAAAACTGGGTGATATGTTCCATAAGGAACTACATATTCGGGTAGAACAATCAAATCAATTTGGCGACCTTTTTGTTTTTGCATCGTCGATAAAATCTGATGCCATTCTTGTAAAACAAAGTTACGTGCCTCTTCCGCACTTTGAAATCCCAAATTTTCTTCGATCGGAAGGGCAGGTTGCACAAGTACCGCAGAAATGGATCGTGTGTTTTGATTCATTTGATTTAAGTGGTAATAAAAATGGCTTCCCCCCATTAAATAAGGACTCAAAGCACATCCAATCGCTAAACTTATTTCTATTTTATTCCATCCAAAAAACCAGGCCCTTAGCATCCATAAATTGGTTAACATTACCCAAAAAGAAAGAAAATAGACTCCTCCGATCGAAGCAAATTGAAGAGGATAAATGAATCCTGATAAAGCAATACCTACTGGATTAAACGATAAACCTGATAAAATGAATAAACGTGACCATTCTAACCAAACCCATAATCCTGCTAAACCAAATAAATAAGAAACTCTTTTTAGAGTAGAAGGTTGAATGGCTAAAGCCAACAGGCCAAATTGTGCTCCCATCAACCATGCACAAAAAAATAGCACCCCATAGATGTAAAAATAAGGATGAGAGACAAACCATCCAAGCTGCACCATTTGTACTGCTGCATACCACCCCATTGCTAAACAAAAGCGCTCTTTTTTAGAAGAAATTGTCAGCAAAATGCGCCAAAAACAGGTAAACCCACCAATCGACGCCAAAAGCCCTAAAGATATACTCCAAGCAGGTTGACCAAAAGCCACAATAAGGAAAGAGAAGAAAAACCCTCCCCATTTCTGAAGAGGGCTTAAATTTGTATTTTCAGAAGAAAAAAAAGCTAGCATACGAATTACAGACTTTTGTCAATTATTTTGAAATTGACATCATTGCATATCAATGAGAAAAGATCGATTATAAAGATATTTATCCAAACGTGATCTATTAAAAAAAGCCCGCTGATGGCAATTTGGATCAAGCAAACAGTCTTTCTAGTTATTGTTTTTTAATTTCATTCAATGAGTTTTTATTCTGCTAGCTCAATTCAAATTCTTTAAAAGGTTTTTTACCTTTGCTTGTTATCTCGGATATGAATTTAACAATATAGGATAACTTTTTAAATAATCCCTTGTCATACTCATTTTTTATTAAGCTCATTTCACCAAGTAATTTTACAAAATCTCGATAATTTGTCTTAAATTCTTCAATGTCTTTGAAAGGCCCTCCCCAGGTTTGATATTGAGACTTGCTAAACTCTTTATTTCCTTCTACAAATTCCCTTTGAATTGAAATTAAAATAAATGGAGTAAGTTTATCAAAGAATAAATCAATATCAGTAGTTTCTTGATCACTAATTTTAAAAGAAATTTGCTTTATTAAATCTTTTCTTAATTTTTCAATTCGTTCTTTAGCTTGTGCAAGATCTATCTCTCGAACTCTAGCAAGGTGTTCTTCTATGGATCGTTGACCGTCAGCTTTTCCTTTTGAATTTTCGCGATGTTTTTCTTTTAATTTTTTTAAGTAAAATTCAAGATAATTTTTAAACGGTTCAATTTCGTTTTCTACATCTGGGGTTTCTTCAATCATACTTCGCATCATTGAATTTTTCTTTACAGGCCCAAATTTTCCCCATTCCAAAGCTTCAATAAGCCCTTCGATTTCAATGATAAGTTCATGTAAAGCAGGGCCCATATATTTATCTAGCGAGCTTTTATGTTTAGGACGTAGCTCAAAATTCCCCGATTTTACCCTATCCACAGTTGTTGACGTTGATTTAAGTTTTTCATAGCATCCACAAATTTGCTCAAGTAAGTTAGCTCTATTGTCATGGTCATTTGGCAATTCTCCATTTTCCAAAGTTGAAACTGTAAATGCTCTATCATTTTGTGCTGAGGATTCAAATGTCGCAGAACAAGCTAAAACGTTCAGGATAGAAATTTCAGCAACTGTTTCCATGTTTGAAACGACAGATTCAATTTGTTCCAAGGCGTTTTTGGACTCTTCTTCTTTAGCGATAGTCTCTTCTAAAACTTTAATTCTATTTAATAACTTTTGCTTCTCAATTTCCAAACTATTAATCTTTTCTTGCAACTGATTAGCATCTATTTTTGAAGATTCAACTTGCAATGATAAAACTTGCTTTTGTTCTTCTGCTGCCGCTAATTCTGTTTTTATAGATTGGATTTGTTGTTCTAATTCTTTTTTTGATTCTATGAGACGTTGATTTACTAATCTTTTACCCTTTAACATTTTCAACGCATCTGCTGAAAACTCGGTAAGTCGATTTTTCTCTTCCTCTATTTTTTTTTCTGCTTCTATAACTTTATTATTTGCCCATAGTGTTGCTTGTCTTTCCTCATTTAATTGTCGCTTGAGGGTTTCTAGTTGATTTTTTAAATCCTCTTTTTCTTGATCTAGATGCTCTTGATGGTTTCGATTGAGAGTAGATAACTGCTTATTCAACTCAGTTAGCTGACCTTGAAGATCAACAATTGTGTTTTCTTTACTAGCGTTGTCTTTCCGTTCTTGTTCGACTTGTTCTAAAGCCTTTTTTAGGGACGCTTCAATCTCAGCAATTTTACTTAATAACGTCGTTTTTTCTAATTCTAAATCCTCAGCCTGAGCTTCACGTGAAGCTTTTTCTCTTTGTAGATTTTGCAAAGCTTGATTGGCTTGTTGTAAAGCCTGCTCATCTTGACTTTTCTTTTCTTCTAAAGATCGAATATCTTTTTGCAATGTGTTAAGATTAGGAGTCAAACTTCCCAGATCTCTTCTAGCCACTTCTAAATCAATCTTTTTTTGATTGAGCTCTTGTTGTTGCTTGCTAAGTTGATTTTTTAAAGATGTGATCTTATCCTTTAATGTTGAGTTTTGCTTTTCAGACAAATTTTCTAAGCGTGAACGAACAAACTGATAAGCACTTTCGGCATTAATAAGGTAAATGAAAGGCAGAATGGCTGCAGTAAAAATACTTTCAACTAGACGATTGAGGTGAATGAGAGAAGAAGCTAAGCCGGAACTACGAGATGTTGACAAAGAAGCGGAAAAAGGGGTTACAACAAAATTCCAAGGGAGTGTCAACCCACCTAGAATAAATTTACTAGCAAATCCTGTTGCGTGAACTATTACATCAACGGCACTAGCACTAATAATAGCAACAGGACTCACAAGCTTAGCACCAAAAGCTTTTAAATAGCTTTCTTGGTTTAAGCTATATAAATAAGTTGTTGTTTGAGCTGTCAAATTAAAATTTTCAAAAGAAGTTAATGGACTTGGCATTAGAATCTCCTAAAATAGAGATATTATTAGGCTTATTTCTGCAAATCTTATTACAAGGAAATTAAAAATAAATAAAAATCTTATTAAGAAAAAGTTAACAAAGGATTATTTATCTAATCAATTTTTTAATCATTGAATATTATAGTTTCTTTGTTCAACTCTAATTTTGAACTAATTATGGCTTCTAGAAGGCTTAAAGGATTCAAAGGTTTTTTTTCCGCTAAACCTTGTTGATAAAAAACTGTCGATGGGGTAAGCCCTGGAAGGGTATTAGCTTCAATAACAACCATTTTTTTTGTCTCTCGATGATAAAAAATATCAAGTCGAGCATAATTTTGAATTTGCAAAGTATCTGCTGCTTTCTCAATTAAAAATTTAATTTGAGAAACATCTTCAGAAGTTAGAATTTTTTCTGGAGGTGGGGTTAAATTAACTCCCGTCCCCCCTTGAAATTTTTCTTCCAAACTTAAAACGGCTCCTTCAGCAAGTGTAATGCTTGGATTCAATGAGCGATAAATTTGATTATGCTCAAGTACTCCGACAGTCAATTCTACCCACCCTTCTTTTATTTCATAAATTAGCTCTCCTTGATCAAGGATAATTCGATCTGTTTCGATATAAGGTTCTAATAAGTATTCAACACAAGTTGATGAAGGCATTTCAATCACGTCTTTTTGTTGGTTAAAAGAACCTTTTGGAATTAACGAAACGTTATTTTGAATAAACGCAAAATACCTTTCCAAATCTGCCCCAGATTCTAATAAAACAATTCCGGCGGAACATCCATCTTGACGTGGTTTAATAATTAGTCGATTCGATCTTAATGAAATACAAATTTTATTCCATTTTTCCAAAAAGTATTTTGTAGATTGACCGAACAAATTGGCAGCTTCTACACATTCTTTAGGAAGCGAAAATATATTTGGATGTTTGAGCTGTTCAATCATCTGACCTGTTAAAAATTTATCCATACAAATGGAAGAAGTTTTTGCACAAGAGCCATTATAATTCAGTTGGTTTTTTTCCAATTCTTTTTGCAAAATTCCATTTTCCCCTTCCCCTCCATGCATAGCAATAAAAACAAAAGCGTGGTTAGAGGCAGAAAGTTGATAAAAATCTTGTAGACACATGCTAGAAGGATTTTCTTGAAAATTACATGGAATACCAAGCTGCTCGCAAATAGAATTAAAATAGTTCGGAGGGTTTTTGTTCGATGCTTCTCTAGTTAAACACCTATGTAAAATTTCTTCAACTGTATGATCCAATGTATAAGCATAAGGTAGTTGCCAGATTAAGTCATTTTTTCCATAGAAAAAAGGGATAGGATGATACTTAGATGATCGTAAAAGTTTTAACCAAACATTTGTTCCACTCATTAATGAAACTTGTCTTTCTGCATTTTTGCCTCCAAACAGAACATGAACCTTTTTTTTTTCTAGTATCGATTCATCAACAAAGGTTGGAGGAGTCAATTTACATCTCAAACACGCACTTGTAATGATCAAACGAAACACATCGCGATGAGTTAATCCAAGAAGAGAGGCTTGCCTAAAAAGAAAACTGTTCTGCTCCATTCCACTAATTGGATTAAGATCAGTAAAATAAATTGTTCCATCATTTAGTAACCAACCATCTAAACGAGCGAAATCGCGCATATGAAATAATGTAAAAATTGCTTCGGCTTTTTGTCTAATGCCTTGAATAATCGTCTCATCAAAGCGTGCAGGGGTATGATAAGTTGTTTGGTTTGTAGGAAGATATTTTTTTCGATAATCAAAAATCTGATGGTTTTGATAACTCATTTCAATTTCAGTCGGAATTAAAGCGACAGGTTTACTTTGTTGATTTTGAAGGACAACAACGGTAAATTCTGTCCCTTCACAAAAAGGCTCTATTAGGGCTCGTTTAGCTATTCCTTGCTGGAAAAGCATTTTAATTTTTTCAAAAGCATCTTCTGGAGTTTGAACAGAGGTCACACCTATCGAAGATCCACCCATGGTTGGTTTAACAATAGCTCTTTTTAACTGATGCTGTTCAAAAAAAAATTTAATAGGTGCCAAATCATTGGTTTCAGGACTCACTTCTAATTTCATAAAAGTCGGAAATCGATTTTGATGTAGGATTTGCGAAGCATGATATTTACAAAACATTTCTGCACAGGCTTGACTACCTGTTCCTACAAAAGGAACATCTATTTCTTCCAAAATTTTTTGTAATTCTCCATCTTCACCAAATATTCCATGAATAACAGGAAAAACCAAATCTATATTTCTTAAAATTTTTTTCAATTCTTCTCGATTCATTGCTTGCGCTGACTTTTTTAATTTAAAATCAAAATCCGCCGGAGTATTTGAATAAAGTTGAGCTGTTGAAATAAGATAAAAAAAATTTTGATAGTCTACGTAAATAGGAATAATCTCTATAAACTCAGAAGCCAAATGATCTAGAACAGAACGAGCAGAATTCAGAGATATCCCTCTCTCTAATGAAGGACCTCCACAGATAAGAGCTATTTTAAACATGAACCTTTAACCTGATAGTCAAGAATGTGAAAAATAAGTGTAATAAACTTAATATAATTAGTCGATGATGAATTATTCTAGAAACCATTTTTAAAGAAGTAAGGGAGATAATTTTTAATTAAACTGGTTTTTCTCATTACCTAATTCGTTTCATCATTTATCAAACAACAGTTTATGAGATAATTCTATTTAGAATAATCTTTGCCTTCCTCTATAATCATTTTATGACACAAAAAATTCCTTTCCGTGATTACCATTTATTTTCTTTATTAGAAGCCTATGACAGGCAAACTTTACCTCTTGATCTTTTCATCAGTCATTATTTTAGAGAACATTCTTCTTTAGGGTCAAAAGACCGAGGGTTTTTAGCAGAAACCATTTATGCGTTAATACGCTGGAAAGGATTGCTAGAATATCTTGCCCCTTCTTCTTCCTGGCAGGAAAAATATATTGTTTACCAAATAACAGACTTATCTAAAATGCAGGCTCGTGAAGATATTCCTCTTCATGCACGAGTCAGTTTTCCTTCCCATTTATTTGAATTATTCGAAGAATGTTATGGGGTAGAAAAAGCTATTAAATTATGTTTAATCAACAACACCACTGCCCCTACAACAATTAGAGTCAATCGAATCAAGACAACAAGAGATTCTTTATTTAAAAGATGGGAAGGTCAATATAAAATCTCCCATACACGCTATTCTTCAGAAGGAATCATCTTTCATAAGAAAATTAACTTTTTTAGTCTCCCCGAATTTAAAGAAGGCTTATTCGAAGTACAGGACGAAGGAAGCCAACTATTGGCACAGCTTGTCCGGCCTAAACCTGGTGATCAAGTATTAGATTATTGCGCAGGATCAGGTGGTAAAACGTTAGCATTTGCTCCTCACATGGAACATCGAGGGCAAATTTATCTTCATGATATTCGCCCTTTTGCCCTTCAAGAAGCAAAAAAAAGGTTGAAACGAGCAGGCATTCAAAATAGTCAAATTCTTTTACCAAATAGCCCTCAATTATCAAAATTAAAAAAAAAGATGAATTGGATTTTAGTAGACGCTCCTTGCACAGGGACGGGTACATTACGCCGTAATCCTGACATGAAATGGAAATTTGATGAAACCGTTCTCCCTCGCTTGATTGGTCAACAAAGAACAATTTTTGAAAAAGCTTTAAGTTTTTTACACCCTGAAGGGCGCATTGTATATGGGACCTGTAGCATGTTAAATGCTGAAAATCAGAACCAATTAGAACATTTTATTAAAACATATTCTCTTGAAATGGAAGGAGAAATATTCCAAACAATCCCAGCTCAGGGGGAAATGGACGGTTTTTTTGGAGTTGTTCTTAAAAGAGCATAACTTTATCATGTAATGGCAGTTTCCATAAATATATACCTTTAACATATAAAATTTTATTTCTTGTTATGAAAAAAACTATCTTTATTGCTTCTCTTTCTTTCTTTTTAACTTTTTACGCGCTAGAAGCAATTAAATCGGACGACTTCCTTTCTTCTTCTCGTACTGAAGAACCTAAAATTTTTATTAACAATCGAATTCTAGCAAGAATTAATGGTAAACCTATTTCTGCCTATGACCTTGTCAAAAAAATGGATGTCACCTTCTATAAACAATTTCCCCAATATCTTTCTTCTACCGAAGCTCGCTACCAATATTATCAATTTAGTTGGAAATATGCTTTAGAAGATTTAATCAATAAAGAACTTATTTTAGCTGATGCCCAAGAAAGTAAAGTTGAGGTAACTAGTGGAGATGTTCGACAAGAAATGGAACTCATGTTTGGCCCTAACATTATTGCGAGTTTAGATAAAATTGGTTTATCTTTTGAGGAAGCTTCAAAAATTGTTCAAGGTGATATTCTTTTAAAGCGTATGATCGGTGCCAGGGTCAATGGTAAAGCTATTCGTCAAGTCACACCCTCCAGGGTCCGTAAAAGCTATGAAGACTTTATTAAAGATCCAGCAAATATCCGATTGACTATCTGGAACTATAAAGTTTTGACAATTAAAGATCGTAATCTCAAAAAATCTGAAGAAATCGCCCAGGCTGCTTATCAACTTCTTAAGAAGGGGTTTTCAATTGAAGAAGTTCCTGCTAAATTAAAAGAAGGGAAATTGCTTGGTCGCAAAGGAAAAGTAACTGTTTCAAAGGTAATCCATAACAATGAAAAAGAACTTTCTAAGTCCTATCAACAAATTTTAAATCCTTTAGATACAGGAATGTATAGCCTACCTTTCGAAAATAAAAGTCGCGTTGAGCATACCACTGTCTATCGAATTTTATTTGTTCAAGAAAAAATTCCTGGTGGTTACCCTTCCTTTAAAGAAATGGAACCTGTTTTAAAGGAACGACTTTTAAATCAAGTGGCTGATGAAGAGACTGACTTATACCTCAAAAAATTACGAGAACATTTTTACGTCAGAGATAAAGACTTAGAAGCAATGGTTCCTGCTGACTATCAACCTTTTGTTTTAAAATAAGCAAATTTATGCCTATTTATAAACCCAGCGAATTACGCCTTTTTTTAAATCAACTTGGAATTTTCCCCAAAAAAGGGCTCTCTCAAAATTTTTTGATTGATGGAAATATCATTCGTAAAATCGTTAGAGCTTCGGACGTACAGCCAGGAAATCTTGTCTTAGAAATTGGCCCAGGGCCAGGCTCATTAACACAAGCTATGCTAGAAGCAGAAGCCCATGTAGTGGCTGTTGAAAAAGACTCTGTACTAGCCCGCGAATTAAAAAGATTTCAAACACCATCAAAGCAACTTGAAATATTTTGTGAAGATATTTTAATGTTCTCAGTTGAAGAAGAGCTTCAAAGTCGATTAAGAGATGATCAGAAAGCAAAAGTGATTGCTAATCTTCCTTATCATTTGACAACTCCAATTCTCGCAGAAATGGTTGTTCGACGAAAACTTTTTTCTTCGTTAACTGTTATGGTACAAGAAGAAGTCGCTAGGCGTATGACAGCTTTACCTGGCCAATCTGATTATAGCTCTTTTACAATCTTTCTGAATTTTTATTCTAAGCCCCGCTATGGTTTTACGGTCAGCCGAAATTGCTTTTACCCTGCCCCAAAAGTTGATTCTGCTATCGTTGTTTTAGAATTAAAAGAGCCCCCTCCTAATATTGATGCACAAGTCTTTTTTAAAATCACTCGTACAGCCTTTGAACAGCGTCGTAAAATGCTTCGTGCCTCACTCAAATCTCTTTTTGACCCAACTAAAATATCAAACGCTTTAGAAATAATTGGGCAAAATCCTCAAGCTAGACCGGAAGTTTTATCTTTAGAAGATTTTATTAAACTATATCACGAACTATATAGCTCTGAAAGGCATTAATGCCATTCAGCATCGATAAACTCAAAATTTTCTTTTTTTAATAATCTCATTCATCATATTTTTGCATTTAAAATAAATAAGGACATTTTTTAACCCGAGAGAATTTTTTCCTCGATTTTATCTGATGCTAGTTTTGCCGCTCTTCTATTTGAATTTAATTTAACTAAGCCATGCTTCAGGATGATCAAGTTATTTTTCAAATTTTATTTCCACTAATCTCATTGCATACTAAAAATATTTTAAACCAATATTTACTTTTAAGTTTTTAAGGCTATTTCTAGAAATTTTATAGGCTAAACCAAAATGACACTTTTTGCTTGACTCTACGCTTTTTTTATAACAAATTAAAAGTTAAATTGTTTAAAAAAATTAATTTATCAATAATTTCAAATTAATAAGTAATTAACTTATTCAAGATTATTTTAATTTATGAATTTTAGGCCAAAATTTTCTATTTTGTATTAACAATTAAACTGCGTCAATTTAGTTAGAATAAGGGGAATTTTTATCATTAAAAAATTTTAATGGTGAAACTTTATAATTGAAATTTATTTTCACCAATGCTTTCTTGCTTTAATGACAATCCATTTTAAAAGACATTTTATGTCCAATTAAGATTTGAGAGTTGAGTATATTTTAGAGTTCTTTTGGACGAGATTTCCAAATGAAAAACAATAACCCTAACATAAATAGGCTAATCAAACTTACCCACAGCCAAGAAAGTTGACCGAAAAAACCCTCGATATTAGCAATCCAGCTATAGGGCCATGCGTAAGAAACATCTCCTAATGCTAAAAGAGAGGCCTTTTTAATTAAGCTACCATTCTTAGCAATGAGATGTAACTCTCCCACTTGTTGATCTTTTTGGATAGGTAAAGATGGAATCATCCAATATAAAAGACATTTAGCTTCGGGATCTTCTGCCAGATAATAGTCTAACTTCACTGGTTCTTTTAAATGCGTTTGTAGCGGGCAAGCAGCTTTAGGAAGATTCTGAGCAAATGATTGTCTTCCTTCTTTCAAAAATGTACGTTGAATTTTAGGTTGATTGAAAGCAGCATCAAACAATTTAATAGCATCTTGAAAAATGGTATTTCTCTCTTGATAACCCAACAAAACCACTATCAAAGTCCTTTCTTCCGATCGAGCGACTCCAATATATGTTTTTTTAGCTTTTGCATGATAACCAGTTTTTCCTCCAATCGCTTTAGAATAATAAAAGCTTCCGGGGCGAATTAACCGATTTGTCTGTAATAAAGTCGTTGCCGCTTGTTTATTCGTTTTTGGTCTTAAATATTTTTTTTGTGCAATCAATTCGCAAAAAACAGGTTGTTTCAAAGCTTCTTTGGTTATTAGAGCTAAATCGTAAGCCGTTGTTTGATGTTGAGGATGATGCAGACCATGAGGATTATAAAAAGTTGTTTTCTCACAGCCAATTTTTTTTAAGTAAACGTTCAACTCTGCCATAAAAACTGGAATTGTAGGGCCTAGGGCATTAGCAATTACGTTTGCGGCATCATTTCCAGAAGGAATTAACATCCCTCCTAAAAGATCGTGCAATGACATCATTTCTCCTTTTTTCAGACCTATGTGACTGCCATCAGGTTCTAGTCGATAAGGAGGATCATAATTAGTTTTCTTCTTAGCTTCTTGCGAAAGTGTTGTCAGCGAGTCTTGCTCAGCGGTCATCATTTGGTTAAGATCTTGCTTTTTACTTAACGCATATAAAGCTGTGGCTACTTTTGTTGTACTGGCTGGAAATTGGCAAGTGTAGGCTTCTTGTTCAAATAGAATTGCTCCACTTTCAGCATTAAGTAAAATAGCCGCTTCCCCAGCAATTTTAAAATCAAGGGGGGCTGATCGTAAGGAAAAAGAAATTATTGTCACAAAAAAAATGTACCAGACTCTCATTTTAAACCCATGTTCAACTTAACGCTTACTTACTAAAATATTACGAATAAAATCCAAGAAATTATAAAAAAAAACAACTAGAAAATTGAAAATCAATTAAAAAATAAATTAAAATTATTATATAAGATTAGTATTTTCAGACCTCTAGAAGTGAATGAATTTACTAATTGAATGAAATTAGCCAATACGTTTTTATTCCATAGAAAGAGATAAGAGAGCTATATATGCACAATTTAGCAATAATTGAAGAATATTATAAAAAATTTAGTAAGAATCTTTCTTATTGGATTCCTGATGGGATTTTTTACGTTAACCTTGATCTCCTTCATCATTTTGATTTATTACATTTTCAGCCCTTGACAAAAAAGAAAGCTCAATTGATCCCTCGTTATTTTCATATCATTGAATCGACAGATAAAATTACCTTAGTTAATGATGATTATATCGTATGGATTGTTCCCGATCAGCTAGATGATTTACCTGTCACTTATACATTAATTGCTTTAAATAAGCCTGAAGAAGATGTTCACTTAGAAGCTACTTTTATAGCGTCCGGAATTTATAACAATTCTAAAATTGTTTTAAAAATATTGGAAAGTTTTTTGGCAGAAATTCAAGACAATGAACAGCAACTATCTCAACTGAAAGACTCTTACAATCTATGATTTTAAATGCATTCTCTAAGTTTTAAACCTATTGTTCAGGATCCATAATGTATTTAATCAAAGAAAGGATATTGCCCTCCTTACCTCTTTGGTATTCTACTTTATCCATAATTTCGACATAAAGATAAATTCCATATCCTCCAATCTTCAAATTCGTTGAGTTGTTTTTCTTATTAGAAAGGCCTTTTTTTACAGGATTAAAAGGGATTCCTTGATCTTTGATTAAAATGCGAATCCCGGGTTTTAATGAAGTTTTGTCACAAATAATTTCTATTTTCCCAATTTGGTCTGGATATCCATAGTGAATAATATTTACAAGAGCTTCTTCAGCGGCAATAACAATTTTATTGAGTGTGTAAGAATTTATATGATGGGATTGCCCATAAGATTGAATAAAACTAAGCATTTCATGAAGTTGGCTAAGATTAGCTAAAAATGTTTTTTGATGCATAGATTTACTGCATATTTACCAACTTTGGGTCACATAATCTACAATTTTTTCGGCTAACTGTCGATTTAATGGATACATAACAGCGTCATGTGCAGCATCATAATCGTTAAGTTGTCCTAAAGAAAATACATTTATCTCATGATAACTAGAATAGAAATCATGATCAAAATCTATACTCGTTTTAATTCGTGTTGGCCCTCTGATGATTCTTCCTGAAGAAGCTTCCGTAATAATCACTTCTGCAACAGCATTTAAGCGAGTTTCAGTAGGAATAACAGTTTTTTTTAACTCTCCTTGCCTTTTTCGGTCATAGCGGAAGCCAATATTTTCATCACGAAATTCAATGAGTTTTATCTTCAAAATTAACTCTCCATGAGATGAGACATAACGAAAGGCACCAGTTTCACTCATTCTTTTAATGACTTCAGCTGTCACTCCCCCTTCCTGATCACCCACTACATAAGGAATGGCTATCGTTTGATATTGATCAGCCAATTCTCCTCTTCCAAATTGATATTGACAGCTTGAAAAAAAACCCAATAAAAAAAAACACATCAGATTGAATTTATTCATCGCAGCTAAGGTCTTTGCATGCGCTGTTGAGGAGTTTTCTTTGTCAAGCTATAATGAAGGATATAAGGAGTTGTCCCAATTTTTTCCTGGACATCTAATTGAGAATCCATTTGCTCATTTGTTTTCCCATTGACTGATTCATGATCGGGAAGAACAGCATCGGATTGCAAATCATAAAAAATAAAATCGTTAAGTTGGGATTCATATGGACGAGCATTAACTATCTCTTCTTGATAACAGTTTTTTGGGAGGACTTCTGCAGTGTCTACAGAGGAGTGATTAATAAGAACTTCTTCAACAAGGTGTTCTTGGTTAACTTTATCTGAAGATAACTGTAGACTTAAAATTTGCGATTGAGTTTCAGGTGAGTATGCATTTTCAAAAAAAGTTTGAGCTTCAGGATTTTCTTCTTGCATAGGCAGACTTTCATTTTCACAAGGCTTTTTCTCTTGGCAAGAATTTTCTATTTTGCCTGATTCTATCAAAATTGGTTGTTCTTCTTCATATTCACACCCAAATGATTTCAAACGTGAGCGACAATAACCTGCTACATATGTATCAGGAAATTCTTCAATCGAGCTACGAAAATAGATAGCAGCTGCATCAGGGTGGCCCATTCTTTCGTAAAATAACCCCATGTCGCACAAACCTTTGGCATACATATCCTTAATTCTTTGAACATACCTTTCTGCAAGTTCAGTTTTTTCTTCACGAGGAAATTCTTCTTTAAATTTCCGCGAATTGAGTTCTGCTAATGCCAAAATATCGGGATTTTGAAATTCATAAATACTTTGTTGGGAGTAAGATTCAGCAATTTTAAGATAACACAGTGGAGTCATTTCATGTTTAGGAAATCGGCGAATTAAAATTTGATATGTTTCAATAGCTTCTCTAAAACTTTCCATTTTTTGCAGCAATTGAGCCTTAGAATATAAAGCATTAACCGTCATATCACTGTTCGGCATTGCGACAATGATTTCATCGTAAATTGCTAAAGCTATTGTTTGCCCAGACATCCATTTAGGAAAATAACGAAATGTTAAAGGCCTTCTTCTTTTTCCGCAGCGAAAATGCTCTGCAATGCAGAATTTATAATGCACAGCATCTTCAAAAAAAGCCGGTTGTTCGACAGAAGTCAAATATATTGAAAATGCATTATTTGCGAAGTCATACTCTTTTCTTTCAAAATAACAGACTCCTAAATAATAATAGGCTTCAGCTGCTTCTGTAGAATTTGGAAAAAAATAAACTACTTTTTCAAATTCATCCATCGCAAAACGCCAATTCTGCTTATTATAATAATGACACCCTTTATTGTAATGTTGGTTTAGGTATCTTTGAGCCTCTTGTTGACTTGAAAAAGGCCTGGATTTCGAAGCTTCTACAAAAGAATGAAATCCTAAACAGATAGTTAATATGAGGAGGAGTAAAAAAGATCGTTGTTTCATAAACTCTCGCTAAATGAATTAACTTTTCAAAAAAATCGATTTGCTATTAAGGGATTTAGTTTATGAGGATACTTCCTTACTGTCAATCTAATACCCACTTATTCGATTTCTAAAACACAAGGAAGTTCACAAATTTTTTGTTTGAATTGTTCACTTAATGTAATTCCCCATTTAGCATCGATATGCAAGGTGGCAAGAGATTTAGTAGAATTATGAAAATCAATTAGAACAGACGTTGTTCCATGATGGTCTTGTATTAATTTTTTAATTTTTAAAATATGACTTAATCGTGCTTGATCAGCATTGAGTTTAATACACACTGTTTTCATCGAAGAGGCCTCTTGATTCTGTTTTACGATAATTTTTTCTGCCTTGGGCTTTTCTGATTGTTTCGTTGCAATATTTTTATTTTGAGCAAACCGAACTGCTTGATGTTTAGCCTTATCATAAGCTCGATCACAAGTTTCAATCATTTCTTCATTCGCTTTGGTTAGATCATCTAACCAGCGACAAGAAAGCTTAACTTCCTCATCTTTTTTTTCAATTTGTAAAACAGCATAAAGTAATTGATTTTCCTGAAGTAAATGGCTTTTTTCTTCAAAAAGATCGGGCCAAATAGGAAGCTCTTGTCTTTCCATCCCATCACTAATTGTCAAAATGGCAAATTTTTTTTGCGATTTTGATGCAATCCTAATTTGAAGTGATTCTACAATAAAAGCTGAGCGAAAAACTGCATCATGGTTTAATTGATCTAAACGCCTCAAGGGTACACAAGAAAGACGCTGGAGAATGTCTTTATATTCATCCATGGGATGACCTGTCAAAAAAAACCCTAATAATGCTTTTTCCTTACGCAAGAGATCTTGACGAGAAGTTTTATTTTTGACTTCGGGAGGTTTTCTGAATTGATTAGTCATTTCATCATCCATCTTTGCAAACAAAGACATAAAACCCATTGCTTGCTCTTTTTGTTCTTTAGATGATGATTCATACATCGGATCAATGCTCATCACTAAAGCATCTCTAGCCCAGCCTGTAAAATCAAAACTCCCTGCTTCAACTAAACTTTCTACAACTTTTTTACCTACTTTCTTGGTATCAATTCTTTTAAAAAATTCATAAAAATTTTTAAAAGGCCCTCTTCTTTGCCTTTCTTGTACAATTGCTTCAACAACCCCAGCCCCCACTCCTTTAATTCCAGTCATAGCAAATCGAATTCCTTGCTTAGTGGCCTGAAAAATTTCTCCTGCTTCGTTAATATCAGGAGGAAGCATGGGAATATTCATGCTTTGACATTCACGAATAAACTTAGCAACTTTTGATAAATCATCCCGATCACAGGTCATCAGAGAAGCCATCCATTCGCCAGGGTAATTGGCTTTTAAATAAGCCGTTACATAAGAAAGATAGCCATAAGCAGCAGCATGAGATTTGTTAAAACCATAAGCAGCAAACTTTTCCATCTTATCAAAAATCAACATAGACGTTTGGTTATCGATTTGATTTTCCAATGCTCCTAAGCAAAATTTTTCTCTTTGCTTAGCCATTTGATCCATATCTTTTTTACCCATGGCTCTTCGCAATACATCCCCTTCTCCAAGAGAAAAATTAGCCAGCTTACTCGCAATTTGCATCACCTGCTCTTGATAAACCATGATACCATAAGTTTCTGCTAAGATATCTTTCATCCATGGATGGTCATTCTCAATAGCTTCTCGTCCATGCTTACGATTGATAAAAGATGGAATCATATCCATCGGCCCCGGACGATAAAGTGCCCCTACCGCAATAATTTCTTCAAAACGATCTAAATGAAGTTGCCTTGCAAGGTCTTGCATGCCTCCGGACTCTAACTGAAAGATCCCTAACGTTTTACCTTGATTTAATAAGTCAAATGTAGGTTTATCGTCTAAAGGGAGGTTAATCCAATCGATCTCTTTTCCAGTGCTCGCTTTCACAGCATTTACACAAATCTGGATAGCAGTCAGTGTCTTCAAGCCTAAAAAATCTACTTTCAACATTCCCACAGCCTCAACAGGCTTCATAGAAAATTGGGTGACAGGAATATCGGAATCTTTAGAATTACAGATAGGAATTAAATTTGTCAGAGGGACTCCGCTAATGATAATTCCCGCTGCATGAATTCCTGTATTCCGTATTGATCCCTCAAGCTTTTTAGCAAGATCGATTAAACGTCCTACTTCTTCATCATTTTCATAGAGTTGGCGCAAATCTTGATCTTTTTCTAAAGCTTTATCTAAAGTGATATTTAAATCTTCCGGGACTAATTTGGCAATTTCATTTACTTTTGACAAGGGAACACTCAAAACTCGTCCCACATCTTTTAAAGCCATTTTGGCTTTCATTGTGCCGAAAGTGATAATCTGTGCAACGTTATCTTTTCCATATTTCTGTAACGTATAGGCAATGACTTCCCCTCGTCTATCCATGCAAATATCAACGTCAATATCAGGATAGGAAATACGTTCAGGATTAATAAAACGCTCAAAAAACAAATGAAAACGTAAAGGTTCGATATCGGTTATCCCAATTAAATACAACACAATCGAACCAGCTCCTGATCCACGCCCAGGCCCCATGGGAATTCCGTTTCTTTTTGCCCAATTAATGAAATCCCAAACAATTAACAAATAATCACTCATTCCCTTAGGAACGATAATACTCATTTCATAATTTAACCGTTCTCGAACAACATCTAACGGATTGCGATCAGGATAAATTTCTTGAACTTTAGCAAGTCTCTCAATTGTATAACGATTCGAAATTCCTTCTTCACAAAGCTTCCAAAGATAATTTTCAACTTCTTTTTTTTGCTCAACTTTTTCAAAAGGCCGGTTTTCTAAAGAAGGTGGTAGATAGACAGGATAATGTTTTGTTTTAAAATCAATCTCAACCAAGCATTGCTCAGCAATTTTTTGAGTATTTATGATGGCTTCTGGAACGTCTTTAAAAAGTTGTTCCATTTGCTGAGAGGATTTAAAGTAATATTCGTGAGAAGGATAAGTTTGCCTTTTAGGATTTGGAATTCGAAATTTCGGTGTACCATATGCATCTTTCTCCCATATTTCACAAGGTTCTCCCGACTGAATATTGAGTAAAATTTCATGTGCACGCCAATCTTCACGATCAATGTAATGTACATCATTTGTCGCGACAAAAGGAATATGATGTTCTCGACTCAATGCAATAAGCGCTTCATTCACTTTTTGTTGTCGATTAAAATAATCTTGATACTGCTGAACAAGCCACGACTCTTGATAAAGGCCATCTTGTTGAATATCTTCTGCTGCCATCTCGTGACGTTGTAAGTCTAAATAAAACCTATCTTTAAAAACCTCTTGGCACCAAAGCAGGTGATCTTGAATTGATTTGACATTTTCTTGTAGAATTTCGTGGGCTAAAAGAGTTCCTAAGCTACCTGACAAACAGATCAATCCTTCACTATGCTTTCTAAGCAAATCATGATCAACTCTTGGATAGTAATAAAATCCTTCAATATAGCCACTGGAGGAAAGTTTAGCCAAGTTCTGATATCCTCGATTATTCTGGGCTAGCAATGTCAAATGATATGCGGCTCGTTGGCCGTAAACCTTTGTTTTCTCTAGGCGAGAGCCAGGTGCCACATAAAGCTCACATCCTATAATCGATTTTACTTTAGCTTCTTTACAGGCTTTATAAAAATCAACAATACCAAATAAATTGCCATGATCAGTCAAAGCAATCGAGGACATCCCCTCTTGAAAAGCTCTTTGAGAAAGATCTGATATAGAAGCGGAAGCATCTAAAATTGAATATTGAGAATGAGTACGAAGATGAACAAAGGGGCTACTAATCATAAGAAGGCTACTTTAATCCAGGATAAAACAATGAACTTCGCTAAACACTATCATAAATAATCAGGCGTTAATAAATTATAAACAGTTATTTAAATTATTCGAATTTGCAGATTGGTTATTTGATATGATAACTAAATTATCGACATTAATAAAGATATTATCGACTATAAATCATAGCAGATTGAATAAATAATCCAAAGAAACGTTGTTTCACTAATGAATAGAAACTCGGCTTATTCAATTGAGATTTACTAAAAATAAACAGCTTAAGAAAAGAAAAATACATTTCATTTCTTAAGCCATAGATCACATTTTGTTATTAATAGGTTTATTTACTAATTACCTTCAACAACTTGACGTCGCTTATAAACAAATGGCCCCTGATTAGTGTTTGTACCTAAATAAGCATTACTAAAATGCCAAATGTTTACCCCAACTGCAACTATCGACAAGCCAACTTGAACTGGATATTGTCTTGCAAATGGATATGAAACTGCTACATTAAAAATTTGTGTTATAATAGTTGCTATATCAAAGCATTTTCCGACGTTATTATAGATACTGTCTGATACTTGGATTCCTACTTCATATTTGCGAGCCAAATGAACAAATCCTTTTGCTATTAAAGGCACGGCTGCTATTCCAAATATTAAGTGCCCAAAACGATCAGAACCTATCTTTGTAACAGTCAGAATAATGGGTGATGCCAAAAGAGCAAAATTTGCTGCTTGAAGAGTTTTTTTCAACAAATCAGAATTCAATCCACTTGTTCGGCAGTCCATTGCCGTCAAAGTTGCCATTGCTTGATTAATAAACATTATAAACCTCTAATTAATTTTTGTTATTTCTTATTCAAATAGATTTAAAATTATAAATAATTCAATTCTTTATAAATTAATTTAAATCTAATTGTTTAAATTAGCATACAATAGAAATAAATAGAACGCTATGATTAAATTTTACCTATGATTGATTAAAATTCTAATCACTTGTCAGAATCTTTACTCATACAACGGGGCTGCATCCATACTAAATAAAGTTCATTTTATTGTAATCCAAATTATTTGATATAGAATTAGGTCCTTTTGAGCACACTTAAGTAAAGCGAAAATTATAAAGGCAACGTCTATTGTACAAGAGTTACCAAATCCAAGCCTTCTTATGTTTTTATAAGTAATTTCTGCTATTTTGCCCCTTGTTTGAGCTTCACAAGCAAAAAGAATAACCGCTTTTGAAATTAAAGGCTGCTGTTATTCTATAGTCGTTGCTAATGCTAGTTGTTGCTACTACGACTTTAAAGAGTTTGGAACTTAATTTGCTACATTAAAAATGCTTGATGATATAAGCAAATCACAATTATCAGATTGTGCAAATCGACAAGATGCTGATGTCATAGTAATCGCCATTACTTGGCTGATCAGCATCATAAAATTTTATACAATAAATATTTTTATTAATTTCTGTAAGAGAATTTAAAATTAAGATGCCTAATCTCGTTGATAAGAGAGATTTTAAATCGAAAAAATTCTCATTAATTTAATGTGTGAGAATCCAAAACAAGCGTTCTTGTCACAAAAAACGATATATCCAAAAATAGTGTATCTACAATGTTTCTTTGATTTGATAAATAGCTTTTAATTTTCAATTCTATTCGACTGGCAGCCACTATTCGAATTAATCATTATCAAAATAAGCAATATCTTACAAAATTACAAAAAATGTTCTCAATCTCATTTCCATCTTTACCATTTTGAATAACTAAAGTTAAAATTTTTGGATAAATTTAATCAGTTTAGTCGATTAATTTAAATACAAAGATTCAAATGAGATAAGAAAATTTCATGCATATATAAATAAAACACTTACAATTCAAAAATAAATTAAACTTATTATATTTAATTTGAATTATAAACCAAAGAGAATGACATACAATAAATAAGTATCTTTTATTGTCAAAAAAAATAAACTGCAAAATGGAATCAACTATTAAAAAAGTTCCAAATTGCAAATTTATTTTACTGTAGTTTTTTATCTTCTTATTTAGAAGCTAACGCAGGCGAACTAACAGGAGAACTCGATTTATTTTTAGGCTTTAAAGTGGTGGCAGAAACTGACCAAAGTGGAATAAGTAGAAATAGTGCAATAATACAACATCCCATTAAAGCCCAATAAAAACCTTGCCATCCCCATTGCTGAGTGATATATCCCAAGGGGTAGCCTGCAAAAGCAGCTCCGATATAAGCAAAAAAACCAACAAATCCAGTTGAAGTTGCCACTGCTTTTTTATGAGACAGTTCTGCAGCCGCTAATCCAATCATCATTTGTGGGCCAAAAATAGAAAAACCTATACAAAACATGAGGACAGAATCAAATAACAAATAGCCAGAGGGTATCATCCAAAAAATGGCAATAAAAGCAAACATTCCTAGTGTAAATAAAACATTAATAGGTCCTCTTTTTGCGCCGAAAAGTTTATCTGATGACCAACCAGCAGCTAGACTTCCAAAAAATCCGCCAACTTCAAACAAAGAAACACATCCATTTGCTCCAATGCTACTATATCCTTTGGATTCAACTAAAAATAAAGCTGTCCAATCATTGATTCCTGTTCGTACGGCATAAACAAAAAAATAAGCGAGCGCTAATATCCAAATATAGGAATTTTTAAGAACAAAATTGACTAATAGTTGTTTTGTTGTTAATTGTTCAGCCTCATTGTCTGCCTCAGCTTTATCCACATAGTCATTACGGTATTTTTCAATAGGAGGTAATCCAAGAGACTGCGGAGTATCTCTTAAACGATTGATTAAGAAAAAACTGATGAGGATGCATAAAATTCCAGGAATATACATGGCATAACGCCAGCCAAAATATTGGAGAGTAATTCCTGCTATCCAGGGGATTAAAAAACCGCCTACATTATGTGAAACATTCCATGTGGACCACCACGAACCTCTTTCTGAATGCGAATACCATTGAGTTAAAAAGCGCGCACAAGGAGGCCAACCAAATCCTTGAAACCATCCATTAAGACCCCAAAATAGGGCAAAAAAGAAAATAGAAGAAGAAAGCCCAAAACAAATATTACAAATACCCGTTAACATTAACCCAATCGCCATCATATAACGAGAGTTAGTACGATCTCCAATGATCCCACTTGCAAATTTACTTACTCCATACGTAATTGAAAGAATACTTCCTAAAATTCCTAACTGGCTTTTATCAAAGCCCAAATCTTGAATAAGACCAGGCATCGCAAAAGTAAAACTTTTTCGAGTAAAATAGTAGAAAGCATATCCTATGAACATCGAATAAAGAATGCGAATACGCCAATATTTATATTGATCTTTGACAAGCTCTTGGTCTTTTAATTCAGGAATATGGGGAGCTGGTTGCAGCAAATTGAGCAATTTATTCACAAGGTCTCCTTAAAGTTCATCCTAAGGCTATAGCAAACCGAATTTAATTAACGTTTGAACAGGCTGCAATTGCCGCATTCAGCTTAGGTTCAGGTTGGTTTTCAATATTCTGATATCTATAAATCTATTATTGCTTTACTACATCCGACTCAATATTCGAAAGCTTTTTTTATTCATTCAAGGCTATTTTTTAATATTTTCCCTGCAAAATCACTTTACAAGCATCCAAATTTACACAAATTTTTTCTTAAAAAAATCAACATCGATTAAGTAAGAACTTTAACTTTAAAGGTAGATCTGTGTCTAAAAAACGTTAAATTTTTACAATAACATCTATTTTTGCCATGAGCTTTCTAAAAGTCAAGAAATAAGACTATTTATGAATATAAAATGAAAAATTCATATTATATAAAGTTTTTAAAATTATTAAATAGTAAATAAATATTTAAATTAATTAAGAATTTAATTCTGAATTTATTTTCCATTAAAATAACTAAATTATAAATAGGGGGAGAATTCCTGAAGAGGTTAAGACTTTCTCAGGAAAATTTCATTCAATTTTATTAATTAATTTAGTAATAAAAACTTCTTTAGCTAGAAAATGTTTAGAATGTAAATAGACAGACCAAATCATTAGAAGATAGACTCTAATTAATCATTGCTATAGAATGATTGCCTCTATCACGTACTTTACTTTACCCAGAATATATCAAAAAAAGAATAATCGACTTTAATCGCCGACTAAGAATAGGATAGAGAATAAAAACCTATTTTTTAACAGCTAAATTCTCATTGACGCTTCTTTTTAAATATGTTAAAAATTTTTAAAAATATAATTAGCAAGGTATTTAGCTTCTTATGATTCGGCTTACAATAAACGCCTCATCGGATTCAGAAATACATCTATTTGATCAATCCACAATTCTGATCGGGGCAGATGCGAAACAAGCAGACCTCGTTTTGCCAGGAAATTCCATCCAACCCATTCACCTAAAAATTATTAACCAAAATGGTTTTTTAATTTTGATTAATCAAGCTAAAGACCCTTTTGTTTCTATTAATGGACATCCTTTTGGAAAAAAATTATTAAATTCGGGAGATGTCATTTCTGTTCATCAAAATCAACTCTTATTTGAAAATCTCGCTCATACAAGCCTTGAAAACTCGAATGATACACCTTTATTTTCTAATCATGCTCTTGATCAAAAAACGTCCGGAGAAGACCCGGATCAGTCAGGCAAAATTGCATCTTCGTACTCACTAAACATGTCTCTGCCTTTTGAAAACGAAATCGAAGCGTTAAGCGATAATGAATGGAATCAAACAAATTTAGATCAATACTTAAACCTCTCCACTGATAGTACACATTCAATTAGTCCAATTTCTTCGAACAATTCTAAGAATAAAGAACCAGGTGAAAAGAAGAGTCAAAGCCTCAAAGATGATTATCTACGAGATTTAGATGATGAAAATCAAACTAAAAAAGATACCGTATTTAATTACACCCTTACTGAATCTGGACATTTGATAAGAGCTTGGAAATGGTTTATTTTGTTCATCTTATTAATTTTGACCATCACTGGATTTGTAGGAACCATTATTTACTTTAGATTCAGCGATAAGGCCGAAATTCAAGAAACAATTGCTTCTCAAGGAGTCGCAGATGTGGCAATGGCATTAACATACGCGAAACTATACAGACTTAAACCCCATAATCAAAATTGGGCAGATCTCGATTTCTTAAAAAACAATTTTCAAGCTATTCTAGCTGATACGCCCTCATATGGCAATCAGATCGATGCTCAAGGTCAGTTTATCTGCTGTCCTTACACATTAAGAATTTATACAAATAGCGATTTATCTCATTTCCTGTTAATTGCTCAGCCTGCACCAAGTATTTATTATTGGTTAATTCCAAAATCAACCATCGTTGTTGATTCCAATGCAATGGAATTGCGCACATTAAAAGATCTACGCACTTTAAATCGTCTGCTCGCTAATCCAGAACCTTTAGAAGGGACCAATGGTAAAGATATTTCCGCTTTGATTAAACAAGGAACTCTCACTCGACTAGCTACTCTTTCAACCGATCCTAATCAACAAGATTTTTCTCCACCAAAAAATTTAGGATGGATCAAACCTGGAGCAGAAAATTTTATCTATAATTCCCCCCGGTATTTTCGTTTAGGCCATCCTTTAATACAAAAAGCAATCAATCTTGCAACCGCAAAAGGAACTAGCCAAGAAGTTTCTGCATTAAAACAAGATGTGGAAAATTTTTCTAAACTTCCTCATGCAGTGCTTTACTCAGAGCAAGGAAAAAAAACAGCTTTACAAACAAAACAAGGGATTGCCACCTTTGCTCCATCCAATAAAATTCTTTTGGGATATCTTTTATTTAATAAACAGGGAAAAATTCAACAAGCTCATTTACTTAAAGATGAAGAAGAAATCAAAGATCATATTTTTTTGAAAGAAAAAGAACAGATTGCATTGATTGGATCAGAAATAAATGAAAAAAATATTAAAGAAGAAAACGAACCACTTCATATGGACCATACCACCCACGTCGATTTTAACCATCCTATCTATATCCAACTACAAGCTTTAACGCTGGCGAGAGAAAATGAACTTACCCCTCTTTCTACCGCTTTAAACCATTTAATCAATCGAGAATTACACCATCCTAGTGGACATTTTCAAACCGATTTTCAAACTCTTTCTCATTCTTATTTGATGACTGACGCCAAACATCGACAATTACTTAAAGAAGCACTTGAAATGCTTTATCAGCAATATGAAGATATGCCGATTAATCAATTTATTGTTTTTGTTAAACAGCTTCATTTAGAGCATTTAATTATAAAAAATGATAAATCTATCGGCTTTGTTGATGAAAATTGTATTCAAAATTTAGAAACAATGTTAACGCAAATAGAAAAAGCTAAATCATTAATAGAATTGGATAATCTAATTCATATTTGCAATTCATGGTTAAATTTTGATTACATCAAAGATCCTGAAGAATTGATCAAATATCAAAACCTGGTCAGAAATAGCGTGTTAAGTCAATTAGAAAAACATCTTTTATCTCAAACAAAGTATGTTAATGTTAAAGAGCAAGATAAAGAAATTTTAAAAAAGATTTTAAGTCACAAGCGTCTGATTAAATCAGAAGAAAAAGATTTTTTTTTAGAAGAATTTGAAGCATTGTTAACAAATAAATCTACTTTTCAAGAAGAAAATGCGGAAGCTTCAGTTTCTACTTCTACAGAAGAAAAAATAGAAATACAGCCAGACCGAACTGTTTCTGGCAATATCGAACTTTAATTTTTAATTAAATTCTAAAGCTTATGACAACATGCAAAATTGATCGATAGAAATCCAAAGTTTGGACATTGCTGAAAAATTAACTTGTCTATTATTTTATCTCATTTAAATTTTAATACCATCA
The DNA here is from genome assembly GCF_001950615.1 of Candidatus Protochlamydia sp. W-9. NCBI lineage: Bacteria > Pseudomonadati > Chlamydiota > Chlamydiia > Parachlamydiales > Parachlamydiaceae > Candidatus Protochlamydia > Candidatus Protochlamydia sp. W-9. The sequence continues at coordinate 39,517 of NZ_BCPZ01000214.1, read as the reverse complement.
TCATACAAGCTAGTTTCAAACGCGAGCTTTTGTTAATCCTAGCGTTACGTTAGTTATTTTTCACCATTGCACTTTTTATAATTTTCCAAGTATCCTATTTTTTTCTTATTTTACGTTTGACTAAAAGGGCATTCATGAAATTTTCAATTCCCCCAGGAGTTTTCGATATCATTCCAACAAACACCCAAGAAATTTGGAAAAGTTCTTATTTATGGGATTTTGTTGAACGAACCATTAGAAAAACAGTACGAGATTATGGTTATCAAGAAATTCGGACTCCTTTATTTGAACGAACAGAACTTTTTCAAAGAAGTGTGGGAGAAACATCTGATATTGTTTCTAAAGAAATGTATACATTTGAAGATAAAGGTGGGCGTTCTATGTCGCTTCGCCCAGAAGGAACAGCGCCTGTCATGCGTTCTTTCATTGAAAATCAATTGCATACAATCGCTCCGTTGCAAAAACTTTTTTATATTGCTCCTATGTTTCGCTACGAAAGAGCTCAAGCCGGGCGATATCGACAACATCATCAATTTGGAGCCGAGGCTATTGGTAATAGTTCGCCCGAGCAAGATGCTGAATTGATCGATTTACTTTATACGCTTTATAAACGCTTAGGACTTCAAAACTTGAGTTTGAATATTAACTCTATTGGAACTATTTCTTGCAGACATACATTTAGACAAGCTTTAAAAGATTATTTAAAGCCTCATTTAAATAATCTTTCCTCTGATAGCCAAAATCGCTTTGAAACTAATCCCTTGAGAATTTTAGATTCAAAAAATGCTCAAGACAAACAAATTGTTGCTGACGCTCCCTCAATTCTAGATTTTCTCGACGAAGATTCTAAAATTCATTTCGAACAGCTTAAGAAACTTCTTAAACAATTAAAAATTCCTTATCAAGTTAATCCTCTTCTCGTCCGAGGATTAGATTACTATAATAAAACTGTTTTTGAAGTAATTGTGGGGGAACTGGGAGCTCAAAATAGTATTGGTGGAGGTGGAAGATATGATGGTCTTCTGCGAGAATTAGGTGGTCCTGACCTTCCGTCCATTGGCTTTGGAACCGGGATTGAACGTATCATTCAAACAATGATTAACCAAGGCATTCCCCTCCCATCTCCTTCTCACCCCAGTTTATTTTTAATTCCAATGGGTGATGAAGCTAAACATCTTTGCTTTACTCTAACACATGAACTTAGACAACAAGGTATCCCGACTCAAATGGATTTCAGCGGAAAAAAGTTAGGAAAAGTTCTACAATATGCTGATCAAATTGAATCTACCTATGTCGTTGTGATTGGAGAAAATGAACTCCAAACACAAGAGATTGAACTTAAAGAATTGGCAAGTGGAAAAAAATACAAATTAACCATTGATGAATTAGCTCCTACATTAAAAAATTGATCTTCATGGACAATTTTATTTGAAGTCGTGGAAAGAATTATCTATTCCTTTTGAAACGGAAAAACAAACGCAATTTTTCGTTGAAAAGCTACATAAGTCTCTTCACGGAGCACAGAAGTTAAAAAAACAAGCCATGAATAATGCCAAAAAAAACGAAAAAACTAGTGGATGAATCTTATGATGTTTGATTACCGTAGGTCCCATACGTGTGGACAATTACGTAAAGAAAAAGTGAATTCTCAAGTGACCTTATCTGGATGGGTTAATCGCCGACGAGATCACGGAGGTCTTATTTTTATTGATTTAAGAGATCGTTTTGGCTTAACCCAGCTCGTTTTCGATCCAATTAAAAGTCCAACTGCCCATTTAGCGGCTGAGAAATTACGCTCCGAATGGGTTATTTCCGTTAAAGGAACTGTGATTCCTAGACAAGAAGGAATGACAAATCCCAAGCTTCCCACTGGAGAAATCGAGATTATGGTCCATGAAATGGACATTCTCTCAAAATCGAAAACACCCCCATTTTCGGTTTCTGATGACCTTATTGAGGTTAACGAAGAGCTAAGATTAAAATATCGTTATCTAGATATTCGACGAGGAGATGTAGCAAAGAAATTAATTACTCGCCATCAAGCTATGCTTGCAGTTAGAAATTATTTAAATAACCAAGGATTCTTAGAAATTTCTACTCCAATTTTAGGTAAATCTACACCTGAAGGAGCACGCGATTATCTTGTTCCTTCACGTATCTATCCAGGAAATTTTTACGCACTACCGCAATCTCCACAAATTTTTAAACAATTGTTGATGATTTCTGGAATGGATCGTTATTTCCAAATAGCGCAATGTTTTAGAGATGAAGATTTGCGAGCTGATAGACAACCAGAATTCACGCAAATCGATATGGAAATGAGCTTTGGTACGCCTGAAGATCTAATGAATATTGTAGAAGATTTGATAAAAACAGTTTTTAAAACCTGTTCTAACATCGATGTACCAACACCATTTAAACGCTTGTCGCATGCAATTTGTATGGATGAATATGGATGTGATCGTCCCGATCTTCGCTTTGGTATGAAACTGCACAATTTAAATCATCTTGCTGCTCAAACAACATTTTCGGTCTTTTTAGATCAAATCAGAGAAAATGGGCTTGTGAAAGGATTTTGTATCAAAGGTGGGGCCGATTTTTCACGAAAAACAATCGATGAATATACTGAGTTTGTAGGACGTCTAGGAGTAAAAGGATTGGCTTGGATTAAAAGACAAGAAAATGGTCTTAATTCAAGTATTGTCAAATTCTTTCCTGAGTCTATTCATCAACAGCTAATTGAAGAAATGGAAATGGAAGTAGGAGATATCATTTTTATGATTGCTAATACTCCTTCTAAAACAAATCAAGCACTTGATCATTTAAGGCGTAAAATCGCAAGAGATCGCAATCTTGTCAATCCGCATCATTATGAATTTTTATGGGTAACCGATTTCCCTCTATTTAGTTGGAATGAAGAAGAAAAAAGACTTCAGAGCGAGCATCATCCATTCACTTCTCCACATTTAGAAGATCTTCATTTAATGGAAACTAACCCCTTAAAAATGCGTTCCTCAGGTTATGACATTGTTCTCAATGGTTACGAAATTGGGGGAGGTTCGCAACGTATTCACAATAGTGATCTCCAACAAAAGATTTTTGAACGGTTAAAATTTTCTCCAGAAGAACTCGAAACAAAATTTGGATTTTTCTTAGAAGCCCTTAATTATGGTACCCCCCCTCATTTGGGAATTGCTTTAGGATTGGATCGTATGATCATGATTTTAACCCAAACAGAGAATATTCGTGATGTTATTGCATTTCCTAAAACCCAGAAAGCAAGTGATCTAATGATAGAATGTCCTTCCCCGGTAGCTAATGAACAACTTAAAGAATTAGAAATACGTGTACCCGACTCTCAATTTTCTTGGACTTAATTCGTGAGATTGCCTACAGTAATATTCTTTCAAATGGAGGTCTATTTATATGTTCAAACAGACAAAATTATTAGCTCTAGCTAGCTTTGGAATGTTTATCGGATGTGGTGTCTTGCATGCTAATGATGCCAATATAGCAACAAATCAGACTAATAAAAGTGTTCAAGCTTCGACTGAAACACCAAAATCTGATCAAATTGACATGCAAAAACTTTCTGAAGCTTTCGGCCATTTTATCGGCCGAAATTTACAAGCTCCTGGCTTGCAATTTGACTTAGAAGCTATTATCAAAGGGATTCGTGAAGGTGCAGCTGGAAAACCTGCCCCTCTTTCAGAAAAAGAATATGAAGAAATGATGGCAGCTGTTCAAGAAAGAGCATTTAAAGAAATGTCAACAAAGAACTTAAAAAATGCCAATGAGTTTATGATAAAAAATAGCCAAAGTACAGATGTCACTGAGATCGTTCCGGGCAAACTGCAGTATTCAGTAGAAAAAGAAGGAACAGGGCCAGTCGTTGAACCTCACTCTTCTCCAAAAATTCATTATACAGGAAAATACCAAGATGGAACTGTGTTTGGAACTTCTGAAGAAATGGATGGTCCTATTACCATTCCTCTTGATCAAACAATTCCTGGCTTTAGCAAAGGAATTGTAGGAATGAAAGAAGGAGAAAAAAGACGTCTTTACGTTCATCCTGATCTCGGATACGGAACGACCGGGCAACTCCCTCCAAACGAACTTTTAATTTTTGACATTGAAGTGATAAAAGCCAACTCAGACGATGCGAAAACTAAAACAAGTAAATCTGCTGATGATGCGGATGAAGAGGATTTTTTTATCGATGAGGAAGAATATGATCTTGAGCCCGCTCAAAAAAATGCAAAGACACCAGAAGTTTCAAATACTTCTGCTAAAAATTAATAAATTGCATTAACTCCGATCTCATTGAAAATTTGCAAGCTCAAAGTCTTGCAAATTTTCATTAAATTTCCTTTTCCTCTATGAAAATAATTTTATTTCAACCTCAAATTCCCCAAAATGCTGGTAATATTGTAAGAACTTGTGCCGTTACTGGAACAGATTTAATCATGGTTCACCCTTTGGGATTCAGTACGCATGATCGATGGCTAAAGCGAGCAGGTCTAGATTATTGGGAAGGTGTCAGCGTCTCATTTATTGAAAATTTGGAAAATTACCTAGAAAATCAACAAGCTTCTTTTTACTTTTTCTCTAGCAAAGCGACAACTCTTTATACTGAAGTTTCTTACGCTGCAGATTCTTTTCTGATATTTGGTTCAGAAACTAGCGGTCTCCCTTCCATTTTTCAAGAGAAATGGGGAAATCGATTTGTTAAAATCCCTATGAAGCCAAAAGTACGTTGTTTAAATCTTGCTACTTCTGCCGGGATCGCCTTGTATGAAGCGTGGCGTCAACAAGGATTTATGTAACAATAATATTAAGCCTTTATAAATTTAGTTTTAAGCTTCAAGTTCTTCTTTTACAATCTGGTCGACCATTTTGATAAACGCTTGCTTTGTTTCTTCTTCGCTACATACTGATTGAATATTTAAGTTCTGTAACTTTTGTTGGTCTGTTAAATAATTAGCTCGAGCCAAAATTTTCATTTCTGAATTGAGAGGTTGTGCGACTTGAATAATTTTTAAAGTTGTATTCAAACTCGGAACAGTAATCAGTAGCAAATCAGCATCTTTAATATGAGCATCTTCTAAAATGGTAGGAAGTGTAGCATCTCCAAAAACAGCTCGTTGATGGCTATCACTTAAGAATGCAATTGTATCTACATTTTGGTCAATCACAGTCACATCAAAATTTTGCTGTTCTAAAGTCTGCGCAATAGCTCGACCTAAAGGCCCAAATCCAATAACAATTGCGTGAAGAGAATGAAAAACTGGAGGAATATCATTGGGAACTAAAGGATTATAGGTATTTTGCACAGATTCGATAGAATTCTGTAAAAAGTTAATACCTTTAAATAAGAGAGGATTGATAGAGATAGAGATAAGAGCACAAGCAACAATAATATCATAGCCTTCATCAGGTAAAAGATGAAATTTAATTGCTTCTTCACCCAAGATAAAAGAAAATTCTCCAATTTGAGCAAGTGCCAAGGCAACTGTCAAAGCAACTTTGACAGGATAACGCATGACCACCACAAGTAAAAATGCTGCAAGTGGTTTAATAACAACAACAATCGCTAAAATTCCTATAAAAAGGGTAAAATTCTCCATAATCGCCATGGGATTAAAAATCATCCCTACAGTTAAAAAGAAAATAACTGCAAATGCATCCTTCATCGGAAGAGCGTTGGCTGCTGCTTGATGTTTTACGTGGGTTTGCCCAATCACCATCCCCGCGATAAATGCACCCAATGCAATCGATGTTCCAAAAACTAGTGCTGAAGCAACTGCTATCATGAATGTTAATGCTAACAAAGCGAGTGTAAAAAGCTCATGGGATCTAAGCCTAGCAATATGCATAAGAATAAAAGTCACAATTTTTTTTCCAAATGTGAACATAATCAGAGCTAAAAGGAGAAATTTAAAAACTGTCCAACCTAAAGTCTCTAATAATTCAATTAAAGGAAGATTTCCTTCTTTAGCAAAGGTAGAAATAACAGGTAATAAAATCAAAACTATAACAGTCAAAATATCTTCAACAATTAACCAACCTATGGAAACATGACCTTCTAACGTATCTAAAAGATGATTATCAGATAAAACTCTGACAAGAACAACTGTACTAGCCACACCAATAGCCAAACCAACAATAATTCCCACTTCAATAGGCCAACCAATTGCATAAACGATCCAAGCCCCACATGCCGCAGCGACTAAAGTTTGTCCTATAGCACCCGGTATTGCAATATTTTTTACGTTGACTAAATCTTCCCATTTTAGATGTAAACCCACTCCAAAGAGCATTAAAACAACGCCAATTTCAGCTAGTTGTTCAGAGACATTGATATCTGCAACAAAGCCCGGAGAATAAGGACCTATAATATATCCAGCAAGTAAGTAGCCCAAAATCGGTGAGAGCTTTAAACGGTGAGTAATATAACCCAAAATTCCTGCTAAAGAAAAACCAAAGGCTAAAATGAGTACAATCTTCAGATTATGAGAGTCCATGCTGTTAACCTTCCATTATTGCTTTCTCGAAACTTAACACGTCTAGCATTTATCAGAAATAGGGGATATTAAATCATAATTTTTTTTTGATTTAAGTTAAAATTGAAATGTAAAAACTCTTTCAATAGGAATGACTTAGATTTAAATGCATTAAATTCACATTCTATCCTAACAAGGGACAAAAATGACCTTTTGAGAGTTTTAGTCGTTTTAATTCTATATTTCCAAACTTTTGAACTAGTTATGACTGAAAAATTTAATAAAAAAAATAGTAAGGCTTGTTTGTTCTAAGAAAAGAGGAAATAGTCTAAAAGGATAAATTATTATTGAATTCGAATTTGCATTCGTCTCTAACTTGAGAAAAAAATTACCATAACAAAAAAAATTTTACTTAACTTAAATAGTTAAGAGAAAAAAAAGAACTTGACTCAAGAAAATTTCTCTTGAGTCAAGTATGGTAAATATTAAGTAAAAGATTGAACGAGGTTTAAGAGATAATCTAAATCTTTTACCCCAACCACTCTTTTCACTTCTTTTCCATCTTTAAAAACGATCAACGTCGGTACAGAAGTAATTTGCAAATCTGCCGTTGTGCTTTGCGCTTGATCAATATCAAGTTTAGCAACTTTTGCTTTCCCCTGTAGCGTAGTAGATAATTGTTCAACGATTGGAGCTATCATTCTGCAAGGCCCACACCAAGTGGCATAAAAATCAACCAAAGTGACACCTTGAGAAATTGTTTGTTGAAAATTATCATCATTTAAATGAACAAGCTTGTCTGACATAAATACTCCTTATTAAAATAAACAAAATTTAGTCTATACCAGAGGGTATAAAGATTGTCATTCTTTAAAAACAGTGACACTTGAAATAAACGGCTAAATGCGTTATAATTATTGCTTATAGTTTGAATTTGTCCTGATAAACGCAAGGTTTTCTAGCTATTTATTAATCTTTCTTGTGCTTCTAGAAAAGGCTATTCATTTTCGCTAAATAGATGAGCGAAAATCAACAAGATCTCGGTTTACAATAAATTTGCAACTGCAGTTGTGATGCAAATTTCAAACAATTAATCAAATATTCTACAATGTTTTTAAAGAGTGAATTGCATGGCTCAAGAACCTTCTTTTTTCGTTTTAGCTTATTATCATTTTACTGCAATTGCAGATCCGCATCAAGAAGTAAAGGCCCACAAAGAATTTTTTAAAGACCGAAATATTACTTCTCGAATTTATTTATCCGAACAAGGCATTAACGGTCAAATGAGTGGAAAACGAGAGGATGCGGAAGCTTATATGAATTGGCTTCATGCAAATCCTCTTTTTGAAACAATGCCATTTAAAATTCATTCTTATCACGAAAATGTATTTCCAAGACAAACCGTTAAGTATCGCAAACAACTTGTCGCTCTCGATGAAGATGTAGATATGAATCAAACAGGTCAACATATCTCCCCTCTCGAATGGAAAGAATTATTAGAAAAAGAAAAACGTCCGCTTCTTTTAGATGTGCGAAATGAATATGAATGGCAGGTAGGTCGGTTTGATGGAGCCGAATGTCCTCCTTGTGACACATTCCGTGAATTCAAAGAATACGCAGAAAATCTTAAAACGCAAGTCAACCCTGAACAAACTCCTATTATGATGTATTGTACAGGGGGCATTCGATGTGAATTATATTCCTCTTTGCTCAAAAAAGAAGGATTTAAAGAGGTTTATCAATTAGAGGGAGGAATCATTAACTATGGCTTGAAACAAGGAAGTGAACACTGGCTCGGAAAATTATTTGTTTTTGATGATCGTTTAACCATTCCGATTAGTCAAGAACCAGCCCCTGTCATTGGATCTTGCCATCATTGCCAAACGTCCAATGAAACTTATTACAACTGCGCAAATATGGACTGTAACCACCTGTACTTGTGTTGCCAAACTTGCGTAGAGAAATTTTTAGGTTGTTGCTGTACGGATTGCCAAAATGCTCCCCGCGTCAGGCCTTATCATCATCAAGATGTTCACAAGCCATTTCGAAAACGGCATCACTATTTTAAAGATGATTTGACAAGTAAACAATAAAGTTTATGGCCTAACAGTCATTCATGATTTTCTGTATAAGCTGAAAATTTTCAGGCAAATTCATCCTCCTTATTCCAAAACACACTAAAAATTTGTTTGCTTAACTAATCAAACCATTTTCAAGAGTAAAAATGACAATGATAAAAAATCTTTCAAAATTAAGTTTTATCAGCGCTCTCTTATCTCTGTTTGTTTCAACGTTAGTAAGCGCTTATTTGTCTTCTTCTTTCTCTGCATATCTCTCACACAACTGCTTTTGCTTTGTCCCAACTATTTTTATGTTTCCCTTTACTTTGAAAGCAATGAAGTCCAAACTGGTGTCAATGTCCGCACTATCTGACAAAAGGAACAGGATATAAATAACTTTTATTCGCTGAAAAAAAATTTCATAATAGGTGTCAAAAAAATTCAATTTTTTATTTTCAAAACATCTAGGTAGGCATTGAGAGATTACGGTGTTTGAGAAGTGATAAAATTTTCTTTTGTGTTTCATCTAAGATAACAGTCAAACCTGGTTTGACCCCTCTTTCAGATAATTCAAAAGCTTTCATGGTATTGCAAATGCGGCCGTCCAATCGGATGCCGAGTCCTTTAAGGTTAACCATGTTTCCCCAGTCTCCAAACATTTCTAAAGTCATTTCACAAGCCGTAATGATAAATATGACAGGTTTATCTGGATTTTGATGAACAATTTCAAAGATTTTTCCTCCAATATAATGAATTGTTGGAATGAATAAAGGAATGGTTTGTTTTGAAGTGATGGCATTGACTGATTTACCAATAAAGCATTGTTGGCAAACAGAATGAGAGGCATCTCGCATACAATCGGGAGTAAAGCGACCAGACGGACATTCAAAAGGTTTATGACAATAAGAAAATCCTAAAACAAAAATAGCCGACGGATTTTCTAAAAGAGTTTGAAATTGGTCAACAGAATCTACTCCATAGAGAAAAAAATCCCCTTCTCTTTTATAAGGTTTTGTCTGCCAACAAGATTTCAAAAAAGCCCATCCATATTTAAAAGGATGCTTCAAAAATCCTTTCAGAATAGTTCTTTCATGATCTTTTGTTAGCATCCATTTTAAACTTTTCCACTTTAAATACTTAGCTGTTTCTTCAGTCATACCAACCATGTCAGGTAAAACTGTCAATTTTTTTATGGGCTTTTTTTCAGCTGCTAGTTGAGCTTTTTGGTCCCATTCTTTCTCAGCTTCATCCCAATGCTTTTGCCACATGGTTAATTTTGTCATAAATGTTCCTTTAAAAGATCGTCCGAAGGTTGAAAATTTGAAAAGAAAACAGTATCTTTGTTTATTTTTCTAACACTATAACAAATCAAGGCTTTATTCATGAATGAAATTGGTTACACATTAGACATTGAAGAGATGAATAAAACCGGATTTTTGACTCTTAAATTAACAGAAGTGATAAAAGAAGGTTATCATCATCGCCTGCATTATCCCTTAACCAAAAATTTAGCCAAATGGAAAGCGTCTATTCAACAAGATCGCGAAAAAGAAATTTTTACATCCCTTTTTAAAGAAGAGGTTAACTATCAAACCAAACTCATAGGACGTTCCCCTTCTCTAGAAACTACGACCTCTCCTTTTTTCCATATTTCTTCAAATCAAGCGGTCAATTACTTAAATCTTCTAGGGTCTTTGCAAAAAATTTATTTAAACAATAAGCAACTGGTTGTCGATTTTGTTGGGAAAGTTGAATTTTATTATGAAGTATTTCCTTTAAATACCAGCCAAATAGAAATAAAAGGCCATTTGAAATGGCGTGATCAAGATATTGACATCGCCAGTTGTGATTGTATCGGACCTGGTAAACCTGTCTGGTTTGTACGAGGGATTTCTTTAAAAGGAATTACAACCTTTATCTCATGGAAAGAGCTTCAACATGCTTATCAAACACGGCCTTGGATCTTGGAAGGTTCACAAAAAGCTGCTTTTTTAGAAGAGTTTGAAGAAAATGATTCTGATTCTCCGCAATTGATGATAAAAGGTCATTCCATTGAAAATCTCTATAAACAAACTGAACCTCTCCCTTTTCTCATTTTAAAAGATCGCTCCGGTGGCTTTGCAGATCTTTGGTTAAATTATGGAAATGGGTTAAAAATTGCTTTTCATGACTTAAAAAAAACTCCTTTTAAACGTCAAGAAGAAGCCGAAAAAAATTTTGAAAAAGATCTATTAGAAACGAATTTCATCAAGAAAAATGTAGGGACCTCTCACTATTATTGCCCTCTTGATAAGGTTGCCAAAAGTCTCACTTTCTTATTAGAAATTGGTTGGGTGATTTTAGATTGGAAAGAAAACCGTGTCATTAAACAAGATCATATTAATTTAAAATTGGAAGATGCCCCTCAAATGATAAAAATTAAAGGCTCCGTTCGCTACGAAACTCATGAAGCCGACGTCAGTTCCGTATTAGGAGCTTTTAATCGACGAGAACGATTTATACAACTAAATCCAGGCACAGTCGGCCTTCTTCCAGAGTTACATTCTGTACAAGAATTAAAAGAACTTGCGGAAGAAGGAGAAATCATTGGACAAGAAGTACATATCAAAAAAAGTCATATTGGTGCTCTTTCTTCGTTATTTGATCGACCAGAACTTCCTTCTACACTATCCATTTTTAAACAAAAGTGGGAAAATTTTAAAGGAGTAGAAACTGCTTTACCTACCCCTTCTTTTGAAGGACATTTAAGGCCTTATCAACAAGAGGGATTAAACTGGCTTTCTTTTTTATTTAACTATGGATTCCATGGAATTTTAGCAGACGAAATGGGACTTGGAAAAACAGTCCAAGTACTGGCCTTTATTTCTCGGTTCTCTTCCGAATCTAAACATTTGATTGTTGTTCCTACATCCTTACTTTTTAATTGGAAAAATGAAATTTGTCGCTTTTTACCTTCATGTTCATGCTATATTCACCAAGGTTCTCAGCGTGCAAATTCTATAGAGATTTTGCAAAACTATTCGATTATCTTGACTTCTTATACTACGTTAAGATTAGATCTTTCTCTCTTACAAAAATTAGATCTAAGTACACTCATTTTAGATGAGGCTCAACAAATTAAAAATGCTCATACGCAAACATTTCAAGCAGCTTGTTCATTATCCTCTCACTTTAGGTTGTGTATCACCGGCACGCCTATTGAAAATCATCTTGGAGAACTTTGGTCTCATTTTCATTTTCTAATTCCTGATCTTTTTGGTGCAGAAGAAAGTTTTAATGCAGATATTCAAGCAGCAAGTGCTGATCGACGTTATCTCGATCGTATTAAGAAAAAAGTGGCCCCTTTTATTCTCAGAAGACAGAAACAAGAAGTGGCTAAAGACCTGCCTGCCCGTATTGATCAAATTGTTTGGATCGAAATGAGTGAGTCTCAAAGGCAGCATTATGAACAGTTTTTAGCTAATTTTAAGGGAAATTTATTTAAGAAAATTGAAGCTGAAGGGATTACTAAACATCGATTAGAAGTTCTAGAAGCTATTCTCCGTCTCCGTCAGATTTGTTGCCACCCCCTTCTTGTTTCGTCGATAATAGAGGAAAAAGAAGATTTAATAACTAGCGCCAAATTTGATCTTTTAATTCAAGATTTACAAACAATCAGAGAGAAAGGACGAAAAGTTCTTGTTTATAGTCAATTCACTTCGATGTTAAAATTAATGACACGCTATGCTAATCAGCAAGGTTGGACGTACGCTTATTTAGATGGAAGTACTCAAAATAGAGAAAAAGTCGTAACTGAATTTCAAGAAAACCTGGAACAATCTATTTTCTTTATCAGTTTAAAAGCTGGGGGTGTTGGATTAAATTTAACTGCTGCAGACTATGTAATACTTTACGATCCGTGGTGGAATGAAGCCGTCGAAGAACAAGCTATTAATCGAGCCCACCGCATTGGACGCCAGGAGCAAGTGATCGCCAAGCGTTTCGTTGTTATTGAGAGCATTGAAGAAAAAATGATGAAGCTGAAAGCCGCTAAAAGAACGCTGGTTGATGACATTTTTGATATCGAAGCGGCTCCCACTCAATTAACCATTGAAGATTTGCGCTATTTAATTAGTTAATTTTGGATGATAATTTTCTACACCCTCTTATTAACCATTAAAATCCGCATTATTTTCTTGCTCTGATTCATAAAGCTCGCGAGCTGTAACTTTGACTGTTTCAAGACCACCTGCGAAGCCAACTAATCTCATTAGATGATCTACATAACCTAATTCAGTTAGTAAATGATCATTAAGAGATTCCAAATAAGCTACTTTTTTAAGAAGATCTGTCTTTTTCATATTCACCTCCAAGGTGTACATGACTATTTATGCATGTGGTATGCCATCTTCGACTGATTCATCAAAAAAACCAAACCCCGAGCTTAGGGTTATTATATATTATAAAAGCTCAGGGCTACTATGACCTATTATGAATCTATTAAACTATAATGGCATTGATAAAACTTTATTACACACACAATATATTAATTATTGATTAAGAGGCTGCTAAATTTTTATTAATCTACTTAATATTTTACTTTTTTATCAGAATCATAAACCCTGGTATCAGTTATTATTAGTAGTGAGTCTTACTGACTTGCCAGGGTGCTATTATTAGTTTATTAGTCATATTAATAATTTAGCATTGATGAAAGGCCTATAAAACCGTAATTATATTAACAATTGATAAAGATCTAATCAAAATCAGGTAAAACTTACGAAATTTTACTTTAATCTACTTATTTTTAGAAATTAAGATTATTTTTAAAAATCTATTCGTGCTGAAAAAATTTAATTTTTTTAAATAAATTTTAAAAGTTTTCTTTTTTATTTTTTTCCCATTCTTACGGGTTTCAAATACTAAAACCCCTTCTAGTAATACCTAAACATAAAAAAGGAAATGTTTAAATTTCATGCCCTTTTTCATTTTCAGCTTCAGCATTTTGTAATAATTCCAAAGCAACTTCTTTAGCAGATGCGAGACCGTGAGGAAATCCAACAGATTTGAGTAAGCTATCAACGTAAACTAACTCTGTTTCTAATTGGTCATGAACAAATTCAAGGTAAGCTATTTTTTTTTCTAACTGTGCCTTATTCATGGGATTCCTCCTTTTTCTGGAATACCAAATCAATGCAAATCCTATGCCAAATAAAATTGTAGAGCTACTTCATGATTTATTGAATTGAGTTTGTTCGCGATTTAACAAGAAGTTATTTTGAAGAAAGCGACAAATTAAAATAGAGGTAGGGTGGAAAATCGAAGCATGAACTTTGTTTAAACTAACCTCAAATTCCACAATTTGAATTGCATTTAAAAGAGTTACTCCCTTAAGTTACCCTTCATCTTACAGATAAAGCGTTGGTGATCAGCTTGCATAAAAATTATCAAAATTATTATTGGAAAGAAGGAAGACCAAAAAGTCTAAACTTTTTGAATGAAGTAAGCTCTTACAGCTATAAAATAGTTACTGAGTCTTATGGAAAATGGTATTTCATAGAAAAATACAATTTCAGTGCCTTTGAAAAGATCATTTTTGACTCCCTACTGTTGCTAGATTTTCGCTATCTAAACCCTATTCATCAAAATGCTTGGCAAAGGAAACGACTTAACAAAGGATCCACACAAATTCAGTGTTTATTACGTAATCAAAAAGGCCGCGCTATTTTTTTCAAAGCCCATTGTTTTCATAACCAAAACTGTACATTTTGTGAAATTCGCTCTATTCATGGCCTTCTCTTAGCTTTTCAAAAATTGTATTATCAAAACAAACAAAATGCCTTTAATAGATTTGTTCTATTCAATCTAGAAAATCGTCTTGTCATGATAAAACCATATCAAACAACCCAGAAACGGAAAAGTTTACTTCTCTTTATCAGAAGAGTAGGATATGCAAACACCTTTGCTTGTAATCGGTTAAAATTATGCCATCTTTAATCAGTCTACGAAATAAAAAAATATATCATATTAAACAAGGATTAGAGTTATTAAAAGCTTATCAATTGAATTGTTCTCTTCCTTTCCGTTTTGGTTGTACCAAAGGGCTATGTGCTGTTTGCGCCATTAAAGTAGTTAAAGGAATGGAAAATCTTTCGAAAAAGACTCAAGAAGAAACAGCCACTTTAACAACTAAACGGTTGGACGCCAACTATCGTTTAGCTTGTCAATGTGCAATTTTTGGAGAGGTTGTCATTGATTAATGACAACCTTAAGGAATCTGCTATTGATTGGATAACATATCATAAGTAGGTTTATTAACTGGACGGTCTTTAAAATACCAATCTGTTTGAGTCGTTGTTCCTACATAATTATAACAAGGACCATGTTTTCTTCCGTTAACCCAGGTTCTTTTTTGAACAACTTGATTCCCATTGCGATATCGATATTCAATACCATGTGGACGCCCTTCTACATAAGGAAGATCTGCATATTTTTCTCCATTTTCAAAAACAATGGTATTTCCATGTTGGCAATTATTTTTCCATTGTTCAATCGAAATTGGTTCCCCAGACATGGTATAAGTCTTTCTTTCTCCTTGAATGACACCATTCACATAAGGAGTATAAGCTGCAGGGGTTCCGTTAGGATGATAGGTTGTTCGCATTGTCATTTGCCCATCTTGGATTTGGTCCACTGAGTGAAGAAGTCCATAGCTATCCCGCACTATTCGCTTACCAAACCCATCTTGCACAGAAGATTCTATTTGGTTGGCTAAGTTATAATAATCGGCCTTAACTAATCCTTGCTCGTTAAACTCCTCTTTGGACTGAGGCGCTCCTCCTTCATACCAAGAAATGACAGAATATTGATCGGCAGATCGATAATCTATTTGTTGTTTTGGCATTCCATTCGCATAATAGTAAGTTTCTTGAATTAAATTCCCTTGATCATAAACTTCTTTTTTTTCAACGCATTCACGATGAGGGAATGTATAAGTTACTTCTCCATGCAATATCCCTGATTCATAGGTTTTTGAAACGACCACACCATCACGGCGTGTAGATAAGACTTGACCATGTTGTCCACGAGAAGACCAGTCTTCAGCCGGCAATTCTACTCCGTAGCGATGAACATATGTTTCATAAACGACATCTTCAGGATGACGATGAGTTTGACAAGAGGTAGAAACTAATAGACATAACAAAGTAGAAGATAAGAAAAATGAACTCTTCATATAATGCTCCAATTGAATGAGAATTTTCTCAAATTATTGTTTAAGATCATTAGCAAACTTTTGAGAAACTGCTGTTTTTAATCGTTGATGCTCATTTTCTACAACTTCTTGTGCAATTGTTTTAGAAAAATCCCGATAAACAAATCGCAGAGTCATATTTTGATGACCAACTGTCAGTTTTTCGCTTCGGTAAATATCTAATAACAATACATTTTCTAATAGATCAGATTTTTGCTCATGAATGGCTTTGATAATTTCAGCAAAAGACACAGACGTCTTGATTGTGAAAGTCCAATCGCGTTCAGAACCAGGATAAATAGCTAAAGGTTTGACTTTTTCAAGTTTAGTTGCCACTTGCATTAAGTCATGTAAATTAAACTCTCCAAATAAGATACGCTGAGAAACATCTAAACGCCTTTGAATACTAGGATGAACTTCTCCAAAAGAACCTACCTCAAGTTCATCTACAAACAAAGAAGCCTGCCGCCCAGAATGAAAAGTTTTAAGATCTAAATTTTTAAATTGCGGTTTTTCAATTCCTAGTTCTTTCAAAAGGTTTTCTATGATTCCTTTCAAATCATAAAAATCATACTCTCGTTTTTTCTCTTCAAAATGATAGGGTTGAGAAAAGCCTGATAAAAGAATTCCAACAACAGATTGTTCTTGATATTGATCGCCGTCTTTAAAATGGATCCGCCCAATTTCGAAGCCATTGATTTGATGGTTTTGATGATCCAAATTGTATTTGACAACTTGTAAAAGTCCGGGTAATAAAGATGGTCTCAAAATTGATTGTTCTATTGACGTAGGATTTAGAACTTTGACAATTGCTTCTGCAGGCATAGAAAGTTTTTGCACGACATTGACCAAAGTTGGCCCAATCAAATCACATGTAATAAATTCCTGTAGCCCTTCTGCAATCAAACATGATTGAATTTCTTTTTCGAATAAATAAATCGGTGCATCAGGTAATTTGGACGTTTGATAACGACCACCGTTTCTTGGAATGTGATCGTAGCCATAGATACGAGCAACTTCTTCAATGAGGTCAATTTCTTCTTTAACATCAGTTCGGTAAGTAGGCACGCATACCATAAAACTATTTTGTCCATCCCACTGATAATGGAATCCTAAACTTTGAAAAATAGCTTCAACTTCTCCTCGGCTAAGTGTTGTCCCCAATATCTGGTTTATTCGAGATAGTCTGCATCGAATTGTCAATTCTAGAAAGTCTTTCGTTTGCTCATCTATAATAGAATCTTCAATTATTCCTCCAGCCACCATTTGAATTAACATGGCTGCACGATTAAGAACCGAAATCAGTTGGTTTGGGTCAGTGCCCCTTTCAAATCGCTTAGAAGCATCTGTTTGCAATCCTAATTGTTTGCTTGTTTTTCGCACAAAAATAGAATCAAAAAAAGCAGATTCTAAAATAATATTGGTTGTTTTCTCGTTCACTTCGCTATTGCGCCCTCCCATCACGCCAGCAATAGCTATGGGCTTTTCTGAATCAGCAATCACTAAGTGAGAATCTTTTAAAATTCGCTCTTTCCCATCCAAAGTCTCAAAAATTTCTCCTTCTTGAGCCATTCTAACAACAATTTTTTTTCCTTTGACAAGATCGTAATCAAAGGCATGCAAAGGATGGCCCATTTCTAACAATACATAATTAGTTACATCAACAATATTATTTACACTGCGAAGACCACTCTTTTCGATTTTTGCTTTTAACCAATCTGGAGAAGCACCTACTTCCACATTTTTAATCACCCGGCAAGTGTATCTTGAACAAGCTTCTTTCGCTTCAATATCAAGTGTAAGACTGTTATTAATAAGATTTCCCTCTTCTTTAAAAACCAAATGAGGATAACGAAGAGGATGGCCTGTCGCTGCAGATAACTCCCGAGCTACACCAACAATACTTGCACAATGCCCCAAATTAGGCGTTAAAGAAATTTCAAAAATGGTATCCGAATAAAGCGTATCTAATGCTGTTCCTGCTTGTAGATGCTCTGGAAGTTCCATAATTCCATCATCTTCATTTGATATCTGTAGTTCTTTGGCCGAGCAAAGCATGCCGTTTGATTCAATTCCTCTTAACTTTCCTTTTTTTATTTTAAACTCTTTCCCTTCATCAATCAGAGAAGCTCCAACAGGTGCAAATGCTGTTTTTAATCCTTTTCGACAATTAGAAGCTCCACAAACCACTTGATGAATTTCTTTTCCATCACTTACCAAAGCAATAAGGAGTTTATCAGCATTAGGATGTTTTTCTACTTCCAAAACATCTCCCACAATAACTCCCGAAAATCCCTTTCCTATCTCTTCATAGCCATCTACTTCTAGACCAGCCATTGTCAAAATTTTAGCTATTTCAACAGGTTCAAGATTCAAATCAATATATTCTTTAAGCCAAGATAAAGGTATACGCATAATGACCAAACATAGATTTAGATTTTAAGGATTAAATGCTTTTCATTCTGAATAGATTCTTCTAATTGAGAAGCTCGAGGAGATATTAAAAACATTTTATCATAAAATTGAATTGGTTATTACGATAAAATATTATTTATGAGTGTCTTAAAAGTAAGTCTATTCGAGTGATTCCTCAAGGTAACATACCATACTCTATAGATTGGAAAAAGAAAAAAGATAGAGATTAGGAGTTCTTTTGAATCACTACTTAATTGTACACTTTCGCTAAATCCACGTGCTAGTGATAATATCAAATACTAGAAAGAAATAAAAAATCTTAGATCGGCCGTCAAATTTTAAGAAAAATGGCTATTATTAAAGGGGGATAAAAAATTCTATTTGATTCTATCAACAAAAGTTGATTGGTAATAATGCTTCTTTGGAATTAAAAAAATCTGATTAAAATCTTTTAGATTTGGTTAGATTAAATATCAATGTTATTATCTAAAATTTTAATTTGGTTTAAACAATCATCAATCAAAACAATATATATGCTTATTATTTATCTAAGGCATATACGTTTTGATGTATCCCTACTATTGCTATCAGCCACATTATTCAAATGATTTTTCAAATTATTAAATCCAAAATTTAGATTTTTACTATTCTCGCACGTGATTTTTTTGTAAGCTTTAGATATAGTTATTGGCATTCAAATAAAGAAGGTCAAAACATAGAGTTGACTATGAATTACACAAAATCATTTAAGGAGATCTCATGACGTTGGAACGTACTCTTTCTATCATCAAGCCTGACGCAGTAGGTAACAATCACATTGGCGAAATCATTGCTCGCTTTGAAAAAGCTGGTTTACGTATTGTTGCTGCGAAAATGAAACAATTAGATAGAAAAGATGCTGAAGGATTTTATGCTGTTCATAAAGGGCGCCCTTTCTTCGAAGATTTAGTTGGTTTTATGACAACGGGGCCTGTGATGATCATGGTCCTTGAAGGTGAAAATGCCATCAATAAAAACCGTGAAATTATGGGAGCAACAGATCCTAAAAAAGCTGCTCCTGGCACAATTCGTGCAGATTTTGCACAAACAATCGATGAAAATGCTGTTCACGGTTCTGATGCTGCGGAAACAGCAAAAACAGAAATTGAATACTTTTTTAAATCTCAAGACGTTTGCGCAAGAAAACGTTAAATAAGTATTGATGTGCTCCTTTTTATCGATAATTTTGATTCTTTTACTTATAATTTGGTCCAATACTTCCAAATGCTTGGATCTGATGTCAAAGTATTAAGAAATCAAGGTTTATCTCTTTCTGACTGCCTCACTCTGCGCCCCACTCACTTAGTGATTGGGCCAGGGCCAGGCACACCTTCAGAAGCCGGCATTTCTCAGCATTTAATTCGAAAAATGGCAGGCTACTTACCTATTTTAGGCATCTGTCTAGGACACCAAGTATTGGCAGAAGCTTACGGTGGAAAAGTCGTCAAAGCCGCTTATCCTATGCATGGTAAAAGTAGTTTCATCTACCATGACTCGCAAGGGATTTTTAGACACATCCCTCAATCTTTTAAAGCTACACGTTATCATTCCTTAATCGTTAAACATGACAATTTGCCACATTGTTTAGATATCTCAGCAATAACGAAAGAGGGGGAAATCATGGGTCTTCGACATCATTTTTATGATATTGAAAGCGTTCAATTTCACCCAGAATCTATCATGACAGAACATGGATTTTCTCTTTTAAGAAATTTTCTTGACAAGCCATTATTGACGTTATAACCTCGAATTAAACGATTTTTAAATTTCTAATGGGGATTCAAATGAATATTTACCGCTTAATAACTTTATTTATTTTTACTTTTGCCTTACCTGGTCTATCAGCAGAGACCACAAATCCGCAATATACTCTAGCTGAAGATAATCAACATAAAAATCAAGACGATGAAGATGATGAAGATTGGTATGATGACGATGAAGATGACGATAATCAATATCAAGCTCATTCTCCAACACCTAAAGAAGAGTCTCAAATAAGTGCTTCACAAACTTCTCAAGTATATCCTAAGATTACTGAAACTACTCACCCAACTTTAACTCAACAAAAACCAACGTTTGCTTCGGAACAAACACTTTCTATTATCAAACCTGATGCGGTTCAAAATAACTATATTGGAGAAATTATTTCTCGTTTCGAACAAGCCGGATTAAAAATTGCTGCCATTAAAATGACTACGTTGACAAAAGATCAAGCAAGTAAATTCTACGCTATTCATAAGGATCGACCTTTTTACAATGATTTAGTTAATTTTATGTCCTCCGGTCCTGTTGTAGTGATGGTGCTCGAAGGCAACCAAGCAATCGCCAAAAATAGAGAACTCATGGGCGCTACAGATCCTAAAAAAGCTGAAAAAGGAACCCTGCGTGCTGATTTTGCAGAGTCTGTGTCACGCAATGCTGTACATGGATCAGATAGCTCAGAAACTGCCGAAGAAGAAGTTTTATTTTTCTTTAAACCAGATGAAATAACTCACCGTTAATTTTTAGCTCTGTAAATAAAAAATACTTGAGGTTTTACAAATTTGTCATTTTTAATACTCAAGTATTTTGACTACATCCTAAAGTCTGACCCTAAATAAGTTTTTTTGGCAACTTCATTTTGGATGAGATCATCTACGACACCCTCTAAAATAACTTTTCCTTCTTGAACTAAATAACTTTTATGCACAACAGAAAAAATTTCCCGCGCATTATGATCAGTGATTAGAATACTAATTCCTTTTTGAGAAAGAATTTGAACTAAATGTTTAACTTCTTGAATAGATAAAGGGTCGATATTTGCAAATGGTTCATCTAACATTAATAAAGAAGGATTCGTCACTAAAGCTCTTGTAATCTCCACTCGACGTCTTTCTCCTCCTGATAAAGTAGCAGCATTTTTTTTTGCTAAATGTTCAAGATGTAGTTCACCCAAAAGCTCTTCTAATTTATTTTTTCTTTCTTGCTTTGACAAAGGTAAACTTTCTAAAATGCATAAAATATTTTGCTCTACAGTAAGACTTCGAAAGACAGAGGGTTCTTGAGCCAAATACCCCATACCCATTCTTGCACGTTGATGCATAGGATAATGAGTAACATCAACTTCTTGAAAATAAACCTTTCCGTGATCAGGACGAATCAACCCAACTGTCATGTAAAAGGCTGTTGTTTTACCTGCTCCATTGGGTCCTAATAATCCAACAATTTCCCCTCGAAGAACTTGGAATGAAAGTTCATTAACAACTCTTTTTCCATTGTATTTTTTAACAATATTCCGAACGTCTAAACAAATGGAATAAGCATTAAGGCTCATCATTCCTCCTGTTTTGTATGATCATCTAAGCTAAAACGCTGTTTAAATTGACTTAGCTCTTTTTCAATAAAAGTAAAACGCACATCTCCAATGCCTTGAAATGATTTTTTGTGATTTTTCTTATTATTTCGAATTCTCAAGGCAGGGGCACTTATTTGAACATTATTCACTTTATCAAAAAAAAGAACACGATGCCCATTTTTTCCAAAAAGAGTCATTTCATGTGAATCTGGAAAATATTCTACCTGATCTGCCATCGCATACTGAAGAATAGAACCTGTTCCCTGAGATAAACCATCGTAGCGATTCATTAGTTTAATATTACCCGTTAAAATTATTTTTGATGGGTCTAGCCGTTGATTTTTCCATTCGTAGGAAATATAAACTTGATCTGCATATATATCTCCAAAAGAATTTTCAAAATAGACTTGTTCGCCTATGACTAAATTCCCTTCTTTATCTTTTAAACCTTCTATTGTTGTCACAAAATTTTCGTGATCAATAACTAATTTTCCTGGACTTATAATTTTATACGAAAGCTCTTTTTGCGAATCATAGTCATATATCAAAGTCGTCTGTTTGGGAGAAATCATCGAACGAAGGGTTTTTTGCCCATTTAAAATTTGCTGTTCAATAATTAATTCTTGTTTCGTATCAAGTTGAAAAACTTGATTTTGATAAACTTTTACATTTCCTTTTAAAATCAAACGTTGCGAAGATTGATCCCACACCAATTCATCAGCACTAAAATCAAGCTTCTGTCTCAATGAGTTTTTTCCTTGATGGTGAAGACTTCCTTTCGGTTTATTTAAAAACAATTTTTTTTGAATTGTCACCATCTTGATTTTTTCTGCTTGAATATGATCGCCACTTCTATTGGTCAATAAGCAATAAGGTTGCTGCTCTTTTGCAAATAAGGTAAGAATTCCTTCAGACCTATTTGTTTGTAAACATTCAAAAAAAGCCCGATCAGCTAACAAAATATAATCATCTAAATAGTGAGCACGAACGTGATGCTTAGCTTCTAGACCTTTAACAACAGTTTTTAAAACTTGATTTTCTGATATG
The DNA here is from genome assembly GCF_001950615.1 of Candidatus Protochlamydia sp. W-9. Classification (NCBI taxonomy): domain Bacteria; kingdom Pseudomonadati; phylum Chlamydiota; class Chlamydiia; order Parachlamydiales; family Parachlamydiaceae; genus Candidatus Protochlamydia; species Candidatus Protochlamydia sp. W-9. The sequence continues at coordinate 16,888 of NZ_BCPZ01000214.1, read as the reverse complement.
GGGATCCTAGCTAAAGCAACTTCCATTTCCAAGCTTTTAATAATAAGAGAGCCTCTTTCATGATCTTTCACCCCATGATTTTTATAAATAACGTCAGGATAGATTGTGTTGCCTTTAAAATGTCCCTTTAATTGAGAATAATCAATTTCTGCTTCCTGGCAAACAATCTCTCCTCCACCCTGAAATTCAATTAACACATTGTCACGAATATGAAAGAATGAAAATTCTTTCTTAAGATCTGATTGAGAAGGAGATATAGACAAACGCTGAGCAGAAATTTTTCCAAGCCCGTACTGAATCGTGACTTGTCCTATTAAATGGATATCTTTTCCATTATATTTAGCCTCGCCTGAATGAATAACAATTTGCTCGTCAAAGCTTTGATGGATTTGACTTATCATAGGGAAATGAAAGATCAAAATAGAATATAGAGCTGTACACAAAAAAATTCTCACAATAGTTCGCCCCAATCCTGAAAGGCTGCTTGCAAATCTTGGGCAGTAAATGAACGATCATTCTGAGAAAAAGAAAGTTGAATTCTTTTAGCACTTCCTTTCATCCAAGGATGAAACGCTTGTAAATCGTTAATCCATTGATGACCCCTAATTTTGTAACGTGCTAATTGCACATCATCAGCTGTCAATTGTTCTGTTTGATAGTGATAAGTCGCTTTTTTAGCTCTTAAATAACGTAATAATTGACTAGGATGGCAAGAAAGATCTGTATTTGAACAAGCATCCAATTGTTCTTGACATTGGCAAGTTACATCCGTAAAAAATTCAACAAGTTCTATTGCATTTTCAATTTGAGATAATTTAAGTTCAGATTTTTCACTCATTAAACGCCACTGTAAACGCGCTTGGTCTTTCATAAAAAGTATTTGCTTTGTCACTTGTGTACGATTTTGTTGTGTTTCAAAGGCCTTATTGTGCTTTTCATTTTTTTTGAAAGATCTATCACTATACTCCATTAACTTTCGATAATTGCGAACATCATCCGCAGAAGGAGCGCTATAAAACCAAATTCCCCCAAAAATCAAATTTATTAGAATGCCTATTAGAGCAATTTTTCTTTTTTTAAACATTGCTTCAACCTACTTACCTTGCTTCTGAATAAGTTCATAGAGCTCTTTAAATTGAGGCAGTAATTGATCTAGATCTTTGAAATCCATTACAGAAGCAGCATCACTTTTAGCCTCAGAAGGATTTGGATGAGATTCAATAAATAAACAATTGGCTCCCGCAGCCAATGCTGCTTTTGCTAGAATCGGAATAAATTCTCGGTCCCCACCAGACTTAGAACCTAAGCCTCCAGGTTTTTGCACTGAATGCGTAGCATCAAAGCACACAGGATAACCCAATTCTTGCATAATTGGAATCCCTCGCATATCACTGATAAGATTATTATAACCAAAAGTTGTTCCGCGATCGACTAAGATAATATTAGAATTTCCACCGGATTCCATTTTTTTGATGACATTTTCCATATCCCAAGGAGCTAAAAATTGCCCTTTTTTAATACTAACAATCGCTCCTGTTTGGGCTGCAGCTAAAATAAGATCTGTTTGTCTACACAAAAAAGCTGGAATTTGAATTATTTCACAAACTGAACCAGCAGTAGTTGCTTCTTGGGGGGAATGAACATCTGTAACGACTGCTAAACCGAACTCTTTTTGTATACGTTCTAAAATACGAAGACCTTCTTCTAGACCGGGTCCTCTAAAAGAATCATACGCAGATCGATTAGCCTTATCGTAGCTAGATTTAAAAATTAAAGAAACGTTATATTTTTCAAACATATTTTTTAGCGTTTCTGCAGCTTTTAAGCAATGCGTTTCGCTTTCGATTACACAAGGACCAGACATGATAACGAGAGGTTCTTTAGGACCTATCGCAAAATCTTTAACAACAATTCGACGCATATTCAACCTTTAATAGAGATAAAAAATCTTTAAGTATTAGAATCGTTTAATGGAATTACCCAATCTGAAGAATCAAATGTGAGATTTTGTATCATTACTCTCAAATCATAATTTTTCGATTGTTTACCTTCACGAATAGAAATTGTTGGAGTTAAATCTAGCAGAGGAATCAAAACAAATAATCTTTCTTGCCAATGTAGATGAGGAATTTGCAATGCTTCATCGGAATAAATGATATCTCCATAAAAAAGAATATCGATATCAATGAGGCGAGAAGCCCACTTCGGTTTAGGTGTTTTACCTAATTTCTTTTCAAGCAATTCAATTTTTTTTAGTAAAAACTTCGGATCAAATGAAGTGTGCAATCGGCAAACTAAATTAGTGAAATTGTTTTGATTTTTATCTCCAACGGGTGAGGTTTTATATAATTTCGAAATTTCAAAGGCTTCTTCTGAAAATAGAGCAAGTTCATTAAGAGCTTTTTCTATAGCTTTTAAAGTTTCCTCTTGATTGCCCCCAATTCCTAAATAAACGATTTGCAACAATAGTCCCTGCTTTTCTAAGTTTCAAATTATTCTCTAGCTGATATCCCTCAACTAAAATCTCCTGATTAAACTTAGGTCAATCAATTCACTTAATATTGTTTTTGTGAAAAACACAATTTTAGAGAGACATCAAATAAAAAAAAACCTTTTTAACAAAAAAGTGTTTCGAAGTGATAAATTTTAAATCAATAAATCTTTAAACAAGTATCATTCATTTTAGTTGTTTAATTATTTTTACATTTATATAGTTCATTCTAATTACAATATAAAATTTTGTTTTTGAATTTTTTGAATTTAAATTTTATACTATTTACTAAAGTTGATTTTAACTATGAAAGTTTAGGGAATAGCCGGCGAATGAAAAGCTGTGCTAGTACAAAACCAAACACCCTGGCAATTCAAAGAGAAAACCAAATCAAGCTTAACCATTAAGAATTGGAGTTTTTTATGCTAAAAGCACTGCCACAAGTCTCTACATTACCTATTAGTCTAACTATTGACACGTTAACTGGTTTTGTTTACGGTAAATTATTCCATATCAATGCAGAATTGACAGCCACCATCTTTGGAGTTTATTGCTTAGCCGACAAATTGTTATTTCACTCGATAAATACTTTAATGCGTAATCAAGATAATTTGCGTTCTCATCACATATACATTTTTACTCATTCACTGTGTTTTTCCACTTTAACACTTGTCCTTTCCCGATTAAATCTTATTGGGAAAAAAGGAAATTTCCTCATGGGTTCAATTGGTTTACTTCACATAGGAAAACACTGTTGGCAGATTTATAAAAATTCAGCCGAACTTCAAAGGCAAATTCAAAGACTTCAACAATCTCATTAAATTTTAAATGCAATCAAATCGTCAACAATTTACAAAAAGAAATTACTGAGCAGTCGAAAATTCTTGAAAATAACAAGCCTTCAAGTTAACATTTTAGGTTTTATTGCAATTGGCTAGAATAAGCCTTCGATAAACCTTTCTGGACTGATAGCTCAGTGGATAGAGCACCCGCCTTCTAAGCGGGTGGTCGTAGGTTCGAATCCTACTCGGTCCGATTTGACTCAAAAGAAAATTACAATGACTAAATCATTAGAAAGTCTCCCATCTACCGACTCAGCCTTCCCAAGCTCATCTTGTTTTTCTTTATGTCATATCTCACAGGCGCAAACTTTTCCTGATATTCAAACTTTGATTGACTCCTTTCGCTCAACTGAGTTTCTCAATTTGAGCTTTAGGCACCGCTTCAGAATGATCAACAAAATCCTTTGTGATTTGATTAATCAAGCGCCTATGCAATCTTTCCTTCTTAGTGCTATTTTAGATTTTATGGAGCGTGTTAATCGAGAAAAAATTCTCAGTGAATCATTAACAATGAATACCTTCGAATTTTGGCTCAACAACTTCTCTGAGTTAAGCGATGAAGAAAACTATGCAATTCGTGCTAAGATCGTTGGAAAATGGGTTCCTAGGAGCGATTATCAAGCCTTTTTTCCCATAGGAATGGATAAAAGCTATAATGGAACACATTTCATAGCTGCTCATTTATCCCCTGACGTAGATACCATGATAGCCTCTTTTTGGGGTTGGGTTGATGCTTTTGCCTCTAGAGTTACTAGAGGGCTCCATCAATGGTGCTTACCTGGAGGTCCTCCCGATTCCCCTATTTCATCAATTGTTAGTGAAATGTTTGGAGAAGGTTTATTTAATTGTCTGGCTCGTACCGCTCAAACAATCACTTTGACAGCCATAGATCTCGTATCCCAAAAAGACTTTATTAAAGAAGCAAAAGAAACTTTAACGGGTTATATTGATCATGAAACTAAGGAAAAAGCAATTATCTTAATTGATGAAAACGGACATTATTTAGGTGATTGGCAAAGCTCTGATGTAGAAACTGTTCGCCAAATTATTATTCTATTTAAATTTTGTTTGAGATGGTTTAAAAATAATCTACACGCTAAACTCATTTCCCTTTTTGCTAAAACAAACCTTTCGGTTATCGATTTTCCGCTATTTAATTCTTCAGTTTTTGATGTGAAAATTAAAGATTGTGAACCTGTCCAGGAATTTAACGAAAAACAAAAAAACGATTTGCATGATTTTTTTTACAAAATTTTACATGTCAAAAAAGGGCTTAGCGGAACTTTTGATGATTTAATTCAAGCACTTAATTTTTTATCTGTCTCAGAATTCTTGCATTTTCAGCATAGTATCCAATCTCTTCCAAAAAGCTCTATTTTCGATGAACAAGGCAAGCTTAAAGAAGATCGCCCTAAAATTTTCCTTAAATTAGAACAAATTATTAATCAGCTTGATGCTGCTATTCAAAATGTATGCAATTATGTTGAGCGTCTTGATATCAGCTTAGGTATCAAGCATAAAGTATTAGGATCTTCTCTCCTTTATGTTAATCTAAGAAGCGACATCGATGAAATACGTCACAAAATGCAGAGCCATGACTTTATCACTGTCGTTATTCCCGAAAAAGATGGGTCTTTGTTTCCCGTTGGTGTTATTAGAGCAACAGATTTACGAATGACCGGCCTTGGAACTATTACTTTAAGAGATTTTTGTAATTTGGAAGAAGTCAAAATGGCTTCCTATCTAGAAGTAATCAGTGTTGTTGATCACCACAAAAGCTCGCTAAAAACTTTATCTGTTCCTACAGCATTAATTGGAGATACTCAGTCTTGTAACGTTTTGATTGCTGAACAAGCCTTTCTTATTAATGATCGCTATAGTTTAGGTGGAATGACAGCGCAAGCCATTGATAACCAGATTCAAAAACTTGCTCTTTCAACAGGTAATTCTAGCCAAATTCGTATTCTGCAACGCCTTCTGCAACGTCGGTTAGTCACTTACCAAACCAATCAATTTTTTGTTCATCCTCAACGGGAATTTCAAGAATATTTATGCTATCTTCACGCAATTTTAGATGATACAGATCTTTTGACAAAAGTTTCAAACCGAGATTTGTTTTGCATTGCCCAACTTCTCAACCGTCTAAAATCTTTATCCATGGGCTATGAAACAGAGATTATTCATTTTGATGACATTCCCCTTGATAAAAAATTCACAAAAATAGCCGCGCAACGAATTCTCCAACAACAAGATATGTATCAATTTTATAAGAAGATTTATGACCTCAGAGAATCTTCTGTTCAAAAAAACTTACAGCTCTGTGTGGAAGGGTACTATTCTAACATCTTTTTAGATGCTAAAGAACAAAATGGTTGTGCACGGGTTGGACAAACAAAAATGTTTGCGTTTAATTTTCCTTTCTTCCTTGAACATGCTCAAAGTATCCGCTCAACTTGGTTGAATAAATCTAGGGAAATTAATCGGGATAAACCAAATATTGATTTACATCTGCATATGATCAGTACTATTGCGAGTTCCGAAGAAGTTTATCGCAATCAAATCGGCCCGTATTCTCATCAAGATGAACTTTGGTTTTGGATTCCAAATACGCTTCAAGCAAGTGATCATTTAAATTTTTTTCTAACAGGCTTTCAAACAGTTGTTAAAAGCTTTGTAGAAAACATGTCAGTAGAATTCTTAGGACCTAATGCTCAAAATTATCAAATCATTTTTTCCTCTCATTTCCCTCATATTCCTCAGAAAATTGTGAACGAATCTCAGACAGGAATGTCATTAGCGATTCTAAGATTTAAAGCGGGAGCACTAAATTCTCGAAAATCGATGGTTACACCCTTTTTACCTCGTTTAACCTAATTCTTCTTTTAATCAAAAATTAAAATGTTATTTCCTAATTTCAAAACAGATTTTTAGTCGTTTATAGGGCGCTAAAATAAAATTAGTGACAGATTAGGAATAACGTACCAAGATGAAAACTCTCTAGGAAAAACTAATCATCTTCAAATTTAGTTTAGATTATGTAAAAATTGAGCGAGATAAGTGAATACTATTTGTCAGAAATATAGCTGTAATTAATACAGTAAGACTATTTCTGACAAATAGCATAAGAAATAAGTTTGCTTATTTCTTACATGCTTAAATAGAAATTATTCAGGTCTAGAATTTTCTTCTAAGATTTCCAAATTAACGCGAATACCATTGCGACTTGCAACAGACATCAATAGAGTACGGATCGCATTAATGGTCTTACCTTTTTTCCCTATAATCTTTCCAATATCAGACTTTTCGACTGATAATTCGATAATCAGTGTTTGTGTACCGCCGATTTCATTAATCTTTACCTTATCTGGATGATCGACCAAATTCTTAACTATATATGCTACAAATTCTTTCATAATTCGATCCTTTGCAAATATGAAACGTTGATAACATTCGACGTCGTATGCAATAAAACATAATTGTCTCTTAATTTGACAATAGCGAATTATTCTATAATTTTCTAGAAAAAACCATCAAAAGTTTTTTTTTATTTTACTTTCTCTATATAAAATATTTTATAAGCATTTATTCACTTGTTAAACAAGTGAAATGGTAGATAAAAAGCAAAAAATTTTTAAATCATGCTTTCCGCCGATTCAATGAATCTAGGATAAAAGTAACAGGACCATCGTTTGTTAATGAAACTTGCATCTGAGCCCCAAACTGTCCTGTTTTGACATGGGGAGCTTCTTTTTTTAATTCATCAATAAATTGTTTGTAAAGAGAAAGAGCTATTGGAGGAGAAGCAGCTTGGATAAAGTCGGGTCTTCGACCATTTAAACAATTTCCGTATAAAGTAAATTGACTGACCACTAATATTTCTCCTTCACATTCTTTTACATTTCTATTCATCTTTCCATTTTCATCGTTAAAAATGCGTAAATGAACTAGCTTATCCACAGACCATAAAATCTGCTCTAAGTTATCTTGATGGTGAATTCCTAGCAATAACATTAAACCAGGGCCAATTGCACTAAACAGGTTATCATCAATATAAACTTGCGCTTGTAACACACGTTGAATAACTAACTTCACCTCATATCTATCTCTCCTATTCAACATCTCGAATATATGGAGATTTAGGGTCTATTTTTTTAATCAATCGAACCATTTCCGGAGGAGGTGGAGTACAAAATTCTAGATTTTCTAGCGAAATGGGGTGTTGAAAACGCAATACCGCTGCATGAAGAAGTTGATGTGGAACAGAGTAATATTGATTTAAAGAAATTTGACCATACAAGGGGTCTCCTAGAATAGGAGACCCTCTATACTTCATATGCACACGAATTTGATGGGTGCGACCCGTGGCAATCTCAATTTGCACAAAGCTCAACTTATCACTCCATCCAAGTGTTTTGCAAAAACTAATGGCAGGTTTACCAGTCGGAATAACAGCCATTTGTTTACGATGTATAGGATGCCTACCAATAGGTGCTTGTATTTCTCCATCTGCTGGTCGTCCAATACAAATAGCTAGGTAAGCTTTATAGACTTTTCTAGAGGCAAATAATTCAATGAGTTTTTGCTGCGTCTCAAGCGTTTTAGCTGCCACTAATAGTCCTGAAGTGCCTTTATCTAACCGATGAACAATGCCAGGACGTATAGTGTCTGGTAAAAGCGGTAACTTCTGACAATAATAAAGTAGAGCGTTCACAAAAGTACCTGACCAATTACCAGGTGCTGGATGAACGACCATTCCGGCTGGTTTGTTAATGACAAGAAGATGTTCATCCTCGTAAAGAATAGATAAAGGAATATTTTCTGGCATTAAGTTTGATTCAGGAGATGCGACGAATTGCACTTCAACTTCATCCCCTTCTTGCAATAATGTCCTTTTTTTGACAGCAATCCCATTGACTAATATCAAATGCTTATCAATCAAAAATTGGAAATAGGTACGAGAGTATTTAGCATTAAAACGTCTAGCTAAAACTTTATCTAAGCGTTCTCCCACCTCATCTTCAGATATGATTAAGAGATCAACTTCTTCTCCATAAGAATTTGCCATAAAAATACTTTTTCTTTAAGAAGAACATTCGGTCTGATGAATTGCTAAAACTACTAAGGACTGCTCATGATAGGAATAATCGCTCACTAATCGCTTAAGTAAACTGAAAATATGATTTTGTATAAATTCTAATTTTTCCAATTCAACCGAATGCCCGACATTTTTGCCTAAATAAATCTTTTCTTGATAAGTGATTTGTTGCAAATATTCCCCTTCAATTTCTTGAATGAATAAGTTGCGAACTGGTTCTGAAATCTGGAGCAATTGATAAAAGTAAGCTTCTGAAATAGGAAATGCTAAAAATAATTGGTAATCAAACATAAGCTTATTCTAAAGAAGAATTGACTTTAGCTAAAGTTAAAATTCATTTTTATCCGCTACGATTTAGCCACTATGTAGGTCAAAAAGGAATTTATTTGAAATTGAAAATATTTGCATATTCAATGTGATTGATTGTCAAAAATTATTTTAACTAAAAAGTAAATCGCTATTATGTGAACTTATAACCCTCACTAGCGATTCAACAAAGCAATGTAGAATAGTTTGATTCTATCATGATAGAGTATAAAATAAGAAAACTATCCCCCTTTTGCACGTTCGGTTGCCTCTCGCCACATCTCTTTCAATTTTTCTTGGTGTGCTTTCATTTTATTACAAATCTCAGTTGCTATTGACAACATCATTTTATCATAAACTTCAGGAGCCATTTCTTTGAAGGCAGCCAAACTTTTGACTTCCGAACTAGACTTTAATGTTCCATTTGGAGAATTTGTTGCTGCTGGATCTTGCACATTTACGCTTGCTGAATCAACAGCTCCAACTGAACTAACATTTTCTTGAGACATACAGACCTACTTTGATAATTGGCCAGAAATCCCTGGTCTTTACTTTTATAATATCAAAATAATTTATATTACACAATATGGCAAATAAATTAATTAAAAAAATAAAACTAATCCACAATAAATTCGCGTATCGTTGTTTCTATTAAATCAAATGAATATCCTTTACGCATCAAAGCTGTCACAACTTTTTGTTTTATCACAAAATCCCTTAAATTTTGATGCTGATAGCGAGTTCGAAGTAATGTGAGAATTCCATTTTTTTCTTGATCTGATTGATTCCATTCTTGTTTAATTTGTTCTAAACTCTCTCTCGTTAACCCTTTTGTTTGAAGTTTAACAAGAATGGATCGGAAACTATGTTTTTTTTGATGACTACGCATAAATGAAGAAATCCAATCCTCATCATTCAAATACCCTGCTATTTTACATTCTTGAATTACTTTTTGTATGGTTACAGGTTGAACAAGTTTATCTTTAAGTAATTTTTGTAGCTGTTCTGAGTGATAAGATTGATTAGATAGACGCCAAATAACGTAATTTCTAGTTCGTTTGTATTCCCATTGATCAAATATTCCTTTCCAATCAGAGAGCTGTAAACAAGTAGGTAAAATGGGTTTTTTCCCGAAAATAGATGAATGGATATCTCGCTCTTGCTCTTCATTAATATAAAGGGTAAAAAGTTCTTTACGCCATTCATGAGGTTTAACTTCAATCTTTAAAGGCAATTGCAAAACTAAATACCTCGTTTTTTAATTTTCTTTCTCGTATTTATCCAAGCACAATAAACTAAAGGGCCGTAACTCCTTCAAAGAGCTTTATAAAGATCAAAACACATTGCAATGGCTTATTTGGCAATAATAACTTTTTTGACTTCCCGGTTTGATATGCGAATACCTTTGGCTGTCACCCCTTTTACCGCTATATTATCGATTTGAAATTGCATTTTTGAAATAGTTTGACGAGGTTTTGGAATAAATTGTAATTCTAAAGAAACTCCAGGTTGTGTAGAAATAAATTCCAAAGTTGTTCCTTCTTCCAAATAGCGGTAATATTTATCTAAAATGAATTTTTCGACAATAAAACGTTTTGCATAAACATAGTGAGTTTCGGGATCTCGATAAACGACGTTAATAATTGTCTTTTTATCTGCTATACCTACATAAACAACTTTATTCCCCTTATGATGGACATATTGTTTTTCAGGAATATTGATGATTTGATAAGTTCCGTCCTTGAATATCACAAGTAATTTATCAAAATTTGTACACTCAATTGTATAGTTGCTAGTGACTTTAGTCCCTATAAATCCAGTTGTAGGATCAAAACAGACAGTAATTTGCCTTGTTTCCATCGCACGAGTATCGACTTGCTGGATTTCTTGAATTTCTGTTTTGCGCTTATGTTCGCTTGCAAATTTTTTAATCAAACTATTGAGATAACGAATGGCAACTTTAATGATATTTTTCAGGTCTTTTTCAACACGCGTCAATTGCTCCTGGTGAGATAAAATCTCCTCTTGACTTTTCGCTAAGTCAAATCGCGTAATACGACGAATGGGAATGCTGAGTAAACGTTCTCTATCTTGTTCTGTAGGAATTCTTAAAAGTTGAGAATGAAAAGGGATTAAACTTGCAGCAATCGTCACATGAACTTCTTCGTAAGAAGTTAAATCTTCAATTCGCTTATAAAGCCGATTTTCAATAAATATTTGCTCCAAAGTTTTTTCGAAGATTTTTTCGTTTAAATGATCGCGTTCTAATTCTAGTTCTCTTTGTAAATATTCTTGAAGTTTTTCTGTATGCAACCGTAAGATAGAATCGACATCTGTTTCCCAGGGATAATTGTCTTTGATCACCACAATTTGTGAATGTAGGGTAACTTGGCATTCAGTATATGCATATAAAGCTTCTAATAAATCTTGAGCATATTGCCCACGTGGAAGCTTAATTTCAATTTCAACTTTTTCTGCTGTATAATCATTGATGGCATCAATTTTAATTTTACCTTTTTTAGCAGCTTCATCAATTGATCGAATTAGAGATTCTGTTGTGGTTCCATAACAAATTTCAGTAATAACCAAAGACTTAGCATCCCTTACCTCAATTTTTGCTCGCAAACGAACTTTTCCTTTTCCTTTATTGTAGTCAGAAGCATCCATAATGCCGCCTGTTGGAAAATCAGGGAGAATAGAAAAAGGTTTGCCTTCTAATATGGCAATTTCTGCTTCTAAAAGTTCTAAAAAATTGTGAGGGAAAATATGAGTAGACATACCTACAGCAATTCCATCAGCACCTTGTAATAGAACAACGGGGATTTTGGCTGGAAGACAAGTAGGTTCTTGATGCCTGCCATCATATGAGGAAATTGTAGAGGTCAAATCAGCATTAAATAAAGTTTCTTTTGCTAAAGGTGTTAAACGAGTCTCAATATAACGAGCTGCTGCGGCAGGATCTCCTGTAAATAAATTACCAAAATTTCCTTGCTGATCTAACAAATAGCCTTTATTAGCAATATTAATAAGTGCCTCGGTAATTGGCGCATCTCCATGAGGATGTAGAGACATTGTCTGACCTGCTACATTTGCTACTTTATGAAGCTTGCCATCATGCATGAGCCAAAGAGTATAGAGAATACGTCGTTGTACGGGCTTTAGCCCATCAATAACATTAGGAATTGCCCTATCCAAAATGACATAAGAGGCATATTTAATATAATGACGTTGCATCAATTGCTTAATATCTTCCATGCGCTATTCCTAATAACTTGATATCTTGATCAAAGAGTTCATCTCATGCTTAATTTATATATTTTTTAAAAATTCGCTTGCTATACAGGAGCTATTTCATCTTCGTTAATAAGGTTTTGCATGATAAATTGTTTCCGCTCTGGGGTATTTTTCCCCATATAAAACTGCAAAGTAGATTTAATATCAGAAAAAGAATGGATTGTAACAGGGATTAAGCGAATATCCTTCCCTATAAATTGCTTAAATTCTGAGGGGGAAATTTCTCCAAGACCTTTAAAACGAGTAATTTCTACTTGTTTTTTTAATTTAACAACCGCTTTATTTTTTTCTTCTTCATTATAGCAATAAATTGTTTGCACTTTATTACGTACTTTAAATAAAGGAGTTTCTAAAATATATAAGTGCCCGTTTAAAACAAGTCCTTCAAAATAGGTTAAAAAGAAAGTTATCATTAGATTACGAATATGCATTCCGTCGACATCTGCATCTGTTGCCAAAATGACTTTATTATAACGAAGTTTTTCAATCTCATCTTCAATATTCAGAGCATTCATTAAATTGAACATTTCTTCATTTTTATAGAGTTGATCGAGCTTCATGCCAAATACATTTAAAGGTTTACCTCTTAAAGAATAAACTGCCTGTATTAATGGATCTCGAGAAGCCACAACCGAAGCACTAGCCGAATCCCCTTCTGTTAGAAAAATCATTGTGTTTTCACTATGTACCGATCGATCTTGATAATGATACTTTGAATCTCTCAATTTGGGAATTTTGAACGAAATTTTCTTTTGCTTTTCCTTTGCTTCTTTTTTAACAGAAGCCAGTTCTTTGCGGAGCTTCTCATTAAAAACAATTCGTTCAACTAAGCGATTCGCAACATCGGGGTGTTTATGCAACAAATTTACAACAGCTTCTTTAACTTCTTGGACAATAGGAGCGCGTAATTCGTTATTACCTAGCTTATTTTTAGTCTGCGATTCAAAGATTGGATCTTTCACTTTTACAAGTATGGTTCCCACAATTCCTTCTCGTACATCTACTCCTTGAAAATTTTTCTTAGTAAACTCATTTACTCCCTTTAAAATCCCTTCTCGAAATGCTGAAAGATGAGTTCCTCCATCAGACGTATATTGACCATTGACAAATGAAAAATAACTTTCTCCATAACTGTGGGTGTGTAAAAAAGCCAATTCTAAAAATTTACCACGATAATGAATAGGCTCATATAATCTATCTTCTGTGACTTCCGCATTTAAAAGGTCTAGCAATCCATATTTAGATTGAATCTCTTCCCCATTAAATTGAAGAATTAGACCCGTATTTAAATAGGCATAATGCCAAATACGTTTTAAAATATATTCTCTTTGAAAACGATATTTTTTGAAAATTTCTGGATCAGGAATAAATTCCACATAGGTGCCATTTTCTTCCTTTGTCTTTCCTTTCTTCTCTTGTTTCAACAATCCTTGAGAAAAATGTGCTTCAACAAATTCTCCATCTCGATAACTTTTAACAACAAAATGACTAGAAAGGGCATTAACGGCTTTAGTTCCCACTCCATTAAGCCCTACAGAGAACTGGAAAACATCGTCATTATATTTAGCACCCGTATTAATCTGGCTGACACATTCTACTACTTTGCCAAGTGGAATTCCTCTTCCAAAGTCTCGAACAGAGACGCGACTGAGATTTTCATCTAACTCAATAATGATTTTTTTTCCGTGCTTCATAATAAATTCGTCGACGCTATTATCAACAACTTCTTTAAGCATAATATAAATTCCGTCGTCAGGATTAGCTCCATCACCTAACCGACCAATATACATGCCAGAGCGCAAGCGGATGTGAGCTAGCGCATCTAACGTTTTGACTGTACTTTCATCATAGTTTTTTGCCATATATAATCATCTTTTAGTTTGTGAACAAAAAATTTAGACGATTCAACAATTGAAAATCTAGTTTTTTAGCAATTAATTTTAAGGGTTGCCAAATTTATAACGTGAGTTTATAGAGAGGTTTGTTAATTTTGGCTTAGAAGTCTTTGAGCTTTCACATTGCCCAAAAACTCATTTTTCAGGTTTACTTAGCCATTACAAAATAATACCGTAGGATATAGCTTTATGCATTCAGTATTTACAGATCAAACAATTTTAATCACGGGTGGATCAGGTAGTTTTGGTCGAGCTTTAACTAAGAAAATTTTAAAAGAAAACAGTTGCCGCAAAGTCATTATCTTTAGTCGAGATGAATGGAAACAGTGGGAGATGCGACGAAGTGACCCTCTTTTTGACCATCCTAAAATTCGCTATTTTTTAGGAGATGTTCGTGATTCTCAAAGGCTTGCACGTGCTTTTAGAGATGTTACAATGATTGTCCATGCAGCGGCACTAAAACAGGTTCCTGCTGCTGAATATAATCCTTCAGAATTTATTAAAACTAATGTCATAGGAGCCATGAATGTCATTGACGCAGCGATCAATTGTGGCATTCAAAAAGTAATTGCTCTTTCCACAGATAAAGCTGTTAATCCAATCAATTTATACGGAGCAACTAAACTCTGTTCAGATAAACTATTTCTAGCTGGTAATTCTTATGTTGGTGCACAAGGTTATCCCATTTTTTCAGTGGTTCGGTATGGTAATGTCGCCGCCAGTCGAGGTAGTATTCTTCCTTTTTGGCAAAAGTTAATCGAACAAGGAGCCAAATCCTTACCTATAACAGATGAGCGAATGACTCGTTTCTGGATCACCTTGGAACAATCAGTCGACTTTGTCACTAACTGCTTTTATAAAATGAGAGGAGGGGAAATTTTTGTTCCTAAAATTCCAAGCGTTAAAATTGTCGATTTAGCTGAAGCTTTAGCTCCTGGCTTAACCAAAGAAATTTGCGGTATTCGGCCAGGAGAAAAGCTCCATGAATTAATGGTCAGTTCTGATGATGTCCGCCATACAGTAGAATTTGAACGTTATTATTTAATCGCACCGGAACCCATTTCTGAAACAGATGAACGCATTCCTTCTAATCATAAAAGTTGCCCCATCAGGGGAAAACCAGTTCACCCTGATTTCATTTATGCATCACATACAAATTCTGAATGGCTAACAGTTGAACAAATCCAACAATTCATTAAAAGCTCTCCACTTATATAAAAGCGAAAATTTTTTAGCTCTAAACCATTTTAAGTAGAGAGTTTCATTGAATCATAATAAATGAAAAGAAATTTCAAAATTAAAGTTTTGTCTAATCAAAATTCAACCTTCGGGCAATACCCCCTGAAATCGGCCCGCCACCGCCACCATTGCAATTAAATCCTCCTTGACTAACCAAAGTTTTTAAAATTTTGATGGCGGTTTTTTCTGCCTCACCAATGGTTGAAACAATTGCATATTCATCTAATTCGTCAAGTTTCATTTCACTCAAATCATGTAATATAGGTAAAAATCCAAAACTAAACCCCTCGGGATTCTGTCCCATGGCTGGATGTAGTGCTCCATCTTTCTCTTCCGGATCATATTGATCGCTAAAAGGAAAAAAGGTTTGAGCTTGATAACCATGTTGTCTAATACGGGTATGTGGATTATTCCCTGTCGTGTAGCCAATATAACGTTTTTCAGTTCCTATTTCTTTAATGGAATATAAAATCCCTTGAACTTTATCAGCGATTGAAAGCATCTTTTTATAAGTTTCTTGATCAATTTCAGGTCTAATAGAAGTGTCAATTACTCTAAAAAGAAACCTTTTTTCTGGAGTTAAAAGAAGGGGATTTTTTGGAATTGCATAAATTGCTGATTCTTCTTCTGAATGAGTTAAGCCACCCCCTCCTCCGTTTCGCTGATTATAGAGAGGTTTTTTGCTTTTAATAAAACCTGCCTCAAACGTATCTAAATTTTCCCCTTCTTTTAAAATATATAAAATAGCCACTTCAAAATGAGTAGGATTGTTTTGAACTGCAGTAATAAATTTCTTTTTACTTTGATTGGATGGTTTAACACTTTTATTAAATTTAGTTTTGTAATGATTCATCCGAGAAGAAAAAGAAGTTCCTGTTTTCCCTATTAAAGCAATTTCATCAGTTGTATGATTTCTAAATATGTAAATCAATTTTTTGATTTTTTTAGCATTTGCATTAATCGAAAAATTTATCTTATTATTTCCATCGATTTTAATAGGAAACCATTCTTTTGGTTTTTGCTGCTCAAAAAAATCGCTATCTAAACTTACAGGTTCAAATTCTTGTAAGGCTGCAGAAATTGAATAATCAATAGTTGATTCATTACCTTCTAACGAATAATCAATTGAAGCTTCATCAAATTTAGATTCTACGAACATCCTTTCAGTCGATTCTGATTCCTCACTTTCAAAAAATCTAATCGGTGAATAATCAACAGCTGATTCATTAACTTCTGGCGAATAATCAATTGAAGTTTCATCAAATTTAAATTCAGTGAACATCCTTTCAGTCGATTCTGATTCCTTACTTTCAGAAACTCTAATCGGTGAATAATTAACAGTTAATTCATTAACTTCTGACGAATAATCAATTGAAGTTTCATCAAATTTAAATTCAGTGAACATCTTTTCAGACGATTCTGATTCCTTACTTCCAGAAAATTTAATCGGTGAATAATTAACAGTTAATTGACTGTCTAGAAAACAAATATTTAAAACTTGGCTATTCTTTCCATCAAATTTGTTATCGACATGTTCCTTTGTCGTATCTTCGCACAAATGGGGAATGTTTGCCATTTTTGATAAACTTGTAAGATTCAAAGAAGATTTTCTTTTAGTTACAAGTTTTTTTTTTCTTTTAGATAGAAAATCTGTCGGAATACTTCTTTCATTAAAGACCCTTCTTTTAAATATTTGTGTTTTAGATGAAATATCTTTTTCTCTTAC
>NZ_BCPZ01000213.1:0-171 GCF_001950615.1 Candidatus Protochlamydia sp. W-9 | reverse complement strand
GGTTTCGTTCGACTTGCATGCCTCATCCACGCTGTCAGCATTCAATCTGAACCAAGATCAAATTCTCACAGAAAAATAAACTCTTGAAAACCTGAGTTGATTATATATAATCTGCACTACTTAAAAGTAGTGCTATATGTGCGACATCTTCATGCCTCACACAAGCTCTAT
>NZ_BCPZ01000212.1:0-140 GCF_001950615.1 Candidatus Protochlamydia sp. W-9 | reverse complement strand
ACGATACTCATTATAGTCTTCGCGCCACTTTTCAATCGTGCTACGAGCATCCTTAACATTTAAAAACCAATTTTCATTTAAGCATTCATCACGAAGCTTTCCATTGAAACTTTCAATGTAACCATTTTGCATTGGCTTAC
>NZ_BCPZ01000211.1:0-145 GCF_001950615.1 Candidatus Protochlamydia sp. W-9 | reverse complement strand
AGCTCCATCTTGTGATTAATCATCAGGCAGAAATTGTCGCATTTAAGTTGACAACTGGCAATAGGGATGATCATAAAATCGTTCCTGAAATGATAGGAGGGATAAAAGGAAAAGCATTCGCAGATAGAGAGGTTATTTCAGAAAA
>NZ_BCPZ01000210.1:0-506 GCF_001950615.1 Candidatus Protochlamydia sp. W-9 | reverse complement strand
AGACAAAAAGGAAAATTCGCAAAAAAACTTTTAGAAGACCTTTAAGTGAAGTGCTAACGATTTTGCTTCTCTTTCATCGTTTCAATGACAGAACATTTAAACACTTCTACTTAAACTCTGTAAAAATAACTTTAAAATATTTATTTTCTTATCTTGTACTCAAGATTTTTTTAACTAAACCTCGAGCATTTTTTCCTATGGTTTGCTTTACCCAAGAACACTTAAGGGATCTGTGAAGAGATTTTATTGCTAGACTCTAAAGGATTAACGGGTTGCCTGCGTTAAACGTGCCTCTTCTCATCGTGTTTTTAAAGAGTCACGCTAAGTGGGGAAAAACAACCATCGGTTGCTTCTTTGGATTTAAGCTCTCTTGTGATTAATCATCAGGCAGAAATTGTCGCATTTAAGTTGACAACTGGCAATAGGGATGATCATAAAATCGTTCCTGAAATGATAGGAGGGATAAAAGGAAAAGCATTCGCAGATAGAGAGGTTATTTCAGAAAA
>NZ_BCPZ01000209.1:0-143 GCF_001950615.1 Candidatus Protochlamydia sp. W-9 | reverse complement strand
CATTGATCATGAGATGCAATTTAAACCCGAAAAACCACCCTGAAGTTGTTTTTCCTCTTTTTGCTAAACCTTTAAAGACCTTGTTTCTTTTTATGCGTTTATTGTGGCAAACATCTATCGACGTAGAATCAATAAAAGCAATT
>NZ_BCPZ01000208.1:0-145 GCF_001950615.1 Candidatus Protochlamydia sp. W-9 | reverse complement strand
TTTCGACAAAGTTTCGGCAATAGAAACATCAGCGACATTTCCAGGAGTTAGCTGAAAAGCCAAAATTTCTCCTTTCTCATTGATCATGAGATGCAATTTAAACCCGAAAAACCACCCTGAAGTTGTTTTTCCTCTTTGCGAAACC
>NZ_BCPZ01000207.1:0-317 GCF_001950615.1 Candidatus Protochlamydia sp. W-9 | reverse complement strand
AGTTAATTGATCATGGCAAAACAAAGCGAGGACCTCAACCTGAATGATCGATACCAGAGATGATGACAATTGTCATTTTATTTCATCAATCAAATGATCGAACATTTAAGCACTTTTATGGTTATGTTACCAAATACTTAGTTAAAGAATTTCCAAACTTAATTAGTTATAGCCGCTTGGTTTATTTAAAGAAGAACCTTTTTGTTCCTCTATTTGCTTATCTTTTGGATAAAAGAGGAGAAATCACAGGAATTGCTTTTATTGATTTTCCATCGATAGATGTTTGCCACAATAAACGCATAAAAAGAAACAAGGTC
>NZ_BCPZ01000206.1:0-147 GCF_001950615.1 Candidatus Protochlamydia sp. W-9 | reverse complement strand
AGCCGCTTTGTTTATTTAAAGAAGAACCTTTTTGTTCCTCTATTTGCTTATCTTTTGGATAAAAGAGGAGAAATCACAGGAATTGCTTTTATTGATTTTCCATCGATAGATGTTTGCCACAATAAACGCATAAAAAGAAACAAGGTC
>NZ_BCPZ01000205.1:0-43001 GCF_001950615.1 Candidatus Protochlamydia sp. W-9 | reverse complement strand
TCCATTTTGACCTCTCATGTCATATTAAACATTAGCTTGGGAAAACAAATGTTTTAAATGATGCAGAGGTCCTTTGTCATTTAAATTTTATTCTTCTTATTTATTATCAAAGAGATAAATTCAAAATTCAGGTTAATAGCTTCTAGTTGCTGTTTAAACTATTTTACAGAATCTAGTTAAATTCTTTCAAAAAAATGAAGGTGTTCTAAATCTCTAAAAATCAGGTTATTATTGCAATAATTTTTAGCTATGTGCCATGCTGTTAAGACATCTATAAATTAAAATTGTTTTAACTCATTTGGATCGTGATTTTGAATATCCCTACTTTAAGTTATAGCTATCTTGCCAATATAACGACTCCTTCTTACTATCAATCTCAAGAAATTATCGATCCTCCTAAAGATGAAGATAACTCCTTAGCCAATCCTTTGGCTAATCTAGAAGAAACTTGGGCACCAAAGATTCAAGCTTCTGATCTTTCATCTTCACCTGAAGAATTTCAATTGAGTTTTCAAGATGGAACTTCTCTAAATATTTCTCATTTTCAACTAGATTTGCTAAGGGAAAAATCACCCTATTTTAAGAGTTTTTGGTCAGGAAATTTTCAAGAAACTCTCCAATATCCTCTTGCTTTGACACAAAAAGAGTTTACGTATCTGCTTAACTGCCTGATGGATGTTAATTTTAAAGTTCCTTTGGAAGAGATCACTTCCTCCATTCAACTAGCCGATTATTATGAACTAATAGATGTGGTGAAAAACTTAGAAGAGCAGTTAATTGATGGGTACAAATCACAGAGATTTGAACCCTTTAGCTCCACTCAAGAGAGTTTAGTCGGATTAAAAAAGCTTTTGAATTTCGCGCAGCAATGTCAACTAAATATTTTGAAAAACTATTTAGAATTGACCGTTGTGAGCGCATTATTAAACCAGAGTTCTCAGTTAACGAAATTTCAAAGAATTATAAATCACTTTTCAAATGAGATAGAAACAATCCATTTTTCAGATAATGTTCATTTGACTGATGACTATCTTTCAGCTTTAAATGATTGTAAAAATTTAAAAGTGCTTCATTTCCAAGAATGCCATAATCTCACGGATGCTGGATTAGCTCATTTGACACCATTAGTGGCTTTACAGTGTTTAAATGTGAGTAAGTGCTATAATCTCACGGATGCTGGGTTAACACATTTAGCTCCCTTAGTGGCTTTGCAGCATTTAGATCTGAGCTATTGTAGCAAACTGACTGACGCAGGATTAGCGCATTTAACCTCCTTAGTGGCTTTACAGCATTTAGATTTGACTTGGTGCGTTAATCTCACCGATGTTGGATTAGCGCATTTGACTCCGTTAGCGGCTTTACAGCATTTAAATCTGAGCTATTGTATCAAACTCACTGACGTAGGATTAGCGCATTTGACCTCCTTAGTGGCTTTACAGCATTTAGATTTGACTTGGTGCGTTAATCTCACCGAAGTTGGATTAGCTCATTTGACATCCTTGGTTACCTTACAGCATTTAGAATTAAGTAAATGTCATAATCTCACGGATGCTGGATTAGCGCATTTGACCTCCCTAGTGTTTTTACAGCATTTAAACTTAAGCATTTGTAAAAAAATTACGGATGTTGGATTAGCGCATTTGACTCCCTTAGTGGCTTTACAATATTTAGATCTGAGTGGATGTCATGATCTCACGAATGCTGGATTAGCACATTTGACACCTTTAGTGGCTTTACAGCATTTAAATCTGACTTGTTGCGTTAATCTTACCGATGTTGGATTAGCGCATTTGAAACCTTTAATGGCTTTACAGCATTTAAACTTGAGCTATTGTACAAATCTCACTGACGCAGGATTAGCGCATTTTAAAAATTTAACAGCTTCACTCAATTTAAAACTTACTAGATAAAAATTTTTAATAAAAAAACTAGCAGCGAAAACAGGAGTTGCCTGCCCTAAGAAAATAAAAGAGGAAGTTTTATTAAAGTTTATTAAGATCATATCTTGATAGCCTATTTAAGGGAGAGACTTCGGCTCATTTTGGTATCACTATATAAGCAGTTTTATGCTCGTAAACGACAAAAAAAGACGCTATTCTATCAAGAATAGAAAGGAAGACAAAAGGACAAAGTTTCAAAGAAGTAGGGAAATCTCAATAAAAAAATAGATGAAAGGGGAGTTAATCCTTATGTTTATAGAGATTTTGAAACTAGAAAATTGGCAAGGGAATCCAGAAAACAAAGCCTATATTTTACCTTATCAACCTAATAAATATTTAATATGACGTGAGAAATCAAAAAGGATTTAATTAGATGATATTGTCATGTAGATGATTTTTGAAAATTTTTAAGCAGATATGGGATAAACAGTTAATTGATTATGGCAAAATAAAGCGAGGACCTCAACTGAATGATCAATATCAGTGAGGATGACAATTGTTATTTTATTTCGTCAGTCGGTGTTTGGACATTTAAGCACTTTTATGAATAGCTTAGTAAGTATTTAGGCAAAAAATTTCCAAACTTAATGAGCATTAGTCGCTTTGTTTATTTAAATTAGTTTTTAAAAAAAGCTCGTATGTAAGAGATCTAATGAAATTCGAAAAATTTATTTGCAATCTTCGGCAATTTACACTCACTAATGGATTAAAAAGATCTATTGCGATTATTTCTTTAGTTGATAAAAAAGGAAATATCTCAAAAGGAGAAGTCGCCCCACTACCCCCTTGGAGCAAAGAAACCTTAGAAGAGACTATTCACCAAATTGATGCCAAAAAAAGCTTTATTTTAAATATAGATTGGACAATCGAAAATTATAGAGATGCATTAATCCATCTCCAACTTTTTCCCTCGGTACAATTTGGAATAGAATCGGCTCTTCTATCCTTTTTAGATCCTTTAAAAACATATTCTATGCCAGTAAGTGCCTTATTGATGGGATCCAAAAAAGCAATCCTTGCTCAAGCAAAACTTCGCCTACAAGAAGGTTATCAAATAGCTAAACTTAAAGTCAGCCAACTTTCGTTCTCCGATGCTGCAAAGCTTATTCATCAATTAAAAGATACTTTTCGTTTAAGAATAGATGTCAATCGAGCCTGGAAAACGGAAGATTCTTTACAATTCTTTTCAGAATATCCTTTAGATAGTTTTGATTATGTTGAAGAGCCTTTTCAAAATCCTAAAGAATTATCTCTTTTTTCTCATCCCCTTGCTGTTGATGAGTCTTATCCTTCAAATTTTTCTCTTCAAGATTTAGAAACTTTATGCTCTCTTAAATCTCTTATTTATAAACCCACGCTACAGGGGGGAATGACAACTTGTTTGCCTGTATACAAATGGGCGAAACAACACAATATTGAATTCGTTCTAAGTAGTAGTTTTGAAAGTGAATTGGGACTCTCCCACCTCATTTCAATGGCTACAAGATTAAAGCTGACTTCACCTATAGGAATCGGCACCTATCATTTTTTGCCTCAAACGGAAGGTCCTTTCCTTATTTCAAATGGACAGGTTAACTTAAAAAATTTGTGACTAATCAGTAAAATTTATTTGGAAAAAAATAAAAGATAAACGCAATTTAAAATTTTTGTAGATAAATTTTAGTCAAAAATTTAAGTTGAGTTATTTTTGATCAAAATAACTTTCCAGGTTAAAATAAACAATTTGGATGTTATGTAAGTTGTTTATAGTTAGTTAATTATGCTTTGTTGCGGTATGGTTAAGCAAATAAATTTCTAAGCATTTGCACATTCTTAAGAAAATTTGACAGATATCAGAAAAAACGCTAAATCTAAAATTTATCAATAAAAATAATAGAAAATTCCCTTATGAGACAGCTCTTGCATCATTTGATTTATTAGCTAAATAAAGAAACGGGAAAAGTAAATTCAACGCTTGCTGATACGATTATTTTTTTGAACTCATTTGCAAATAAATCAATGCTTTCAATCCCAAAAATTTGATAATCAATACGTATTATTAGAATATGTGTAATTCAAAACAGGCTTTGATCTTAATTTTTTTTGGGGCTTATTTAGCTTTCAAAGACAAAAAACAAGAAGAATAAAAGTTTTATTAGTTCTAGCGAAAGTGATGGAGGGTCATTATGAACGCAGTGGATTTTTATTGCGGCCAATACTTAGTCAATCCAGTCAATCAATCGATACTAAGTCTCTTTCCAACTGAGCTTAATAAACCTCTGTCGGTAAGACTGTCAATGCTTTACCATGCGACTATGGTGTTAGTTAATTCACAAATGACTTCAATCTTTTACTTCTTGCTTGGTAGAGTCAATAATTTTATTTCGTGTGCATGTTCTGAACGAAATACAGCTTTAGCGGTGAAAATTTTGGCCAGTCAAAAAAATGCTCGAGCTCAAAATTATTTAGGTTACTTATATGAGTTAGGCAAGGGAGTTAAACAAAATAACGAAAAAGCTTTTTATTACTATCGATTAGCTGCCCATCAAAATATTATGAATGCGCAACTTAAAATTGGTCTGATGTATTTAGAAGGAAAAGGAATTACACAATCGGATGAGCAACAAGCCGTTTTTTATTTAAAACTCGCTAGTGATAATGGCTCTTTAGAGGCGAGATATTGGCTTTCGTTGCTATATTTAAGCGGGCATGGAGTTGAAAAAAATGAAAAGAAGGCTTTACAGCTTTGTCAGTCTACCGCTAATAATGGATACATGTTGGCTCAATTTAAACTTGCCAAGAGTTATGAATGTGGCTTAAATGGTGTCTCTAAAAATCAGCAAAAAGCTGCAGAATATTATAAAGGAGCGGCAGATCAGGGGCACCTGGAAGCAAAACATCGTTATGGCATTTTCTGTTGTTTAGGACAAGGCTGTTCACAAAATAATCAAGAGGCAATTAAATATTTGCAGTCTGCCTATGATTTAGGATATTTAGAATCTAAAATTTATCTTGATAAAATTCTCAGTTATGAAAATAGACTGAGAATATATCATTATTGGAATATGAGAGAATAAGATTAAATGGACTATCGAACAGAAAAAGACACCTTAGGAGAAGTTAGAGTTTCTGCAGACTGTTATTATGGAGCTCAAACAAAGCGTTCCTACGATAATTTTTCGATTGGAATAGAAAAAATGCCTAAGGAAGTAATTCATGCGCTTGCTCTAATCAAGAAAGCAGCCGCCTTAACTAACGAACAGCTTGGTTTATTACCAAAAAATAAACAACTCGTAATTTGTGAAGTTTGCGACGAAATTTTATCTGGCTGCTTAGATGATCAATTTCCGTTATCAGTTTGGCAGACAGGGTCTGGAACGCAAACAAACATGAACCTCAATGAGGTGATTAGTAATAGGGCCATTGAAAAGCTGGACGGGGTGCTTGGTTCTAAATACCCGATCCATCCCAATGATGATGTCAACTTATCTCAATCGTCTAATGATGTGTTTCCTTCAGCCATGCATATTGCGGTGATGTTTGATATATCTAAGAAGTTGTTACCAAGTTTAAGAGAACTAAAAGAAACTTTAGAAGCGAAAGTTGAAGCTTTTAAAGATATTGTAAAAATTGGGCGTACGCATTTAATGGATGCGACCCCTTTAACACTTGGACAAGAATTTTCGGGTTATGTCAGCCAAATAGAGCATGGAATACAAGCTCTAAAAAATACGTTTGCGCATCTTTCTGAATTGGCCTTGGGAGCAACTGCTGTGGGAACGGGAATGAATACGCATCCCAACTACGCAAAATTAGTGGCTGAAAAAATTAGTGAGTTATCTGGATTTAATTTTGTTTCTGCTAGGAATAAATTTGAGTCGCTCGCGACTAATGACGCTCTTGTAGAAGTTAGCGGGGCTTTAAAAAGGGTGGCCGTTTCAGTGTTTAAAATTGCCAATGATATTCGGTGGCTTTCTTCAGGCCCTAGATGCGCCATAGGAGAAATTGTTATTCCTGCTAATGAACCAGGCTCATCGATTATGCCAGGAAAAGTTAATCCTACACAAAGTGAAGCCTTAATGATGATTGCCATTCAAGTAATGGGGAATGATGGGATCATTGGTTTTGCAGGTTCACAAGGAAATCTAGAATTGAACGTTTTTCGCCCTCTTATTATTTATAATTTAATCCAATCTATTCGATTATTGAGCGATGCTATTACTAATTTTAACCAAAAATGTGTTGTTGGAATAGAGGCTAACCAGACAAGAATTGCAGAACATCTGAATCGTTCCTTAATGTTAGCAACTGCTCTTAATCATGCAATTGGTTATGATCGTGCAAGTCAAATTGTAAAAAAAGCATACTTAGAAAATATAACATTAAAAGAAGCTACACTAGCTTTAGCTTTTTTAACTGAAGATGAATTTGATCAGATTATGGATCCTAAAAAAATGATTGGGCCAATGGCTTAATATTTTGCTGATTTTGATTTGTTAAATGTTTCTTGTTCTTTTTTTGTGTTTTCAGTGGAAAAATCAAAAGAGATTAAGTCTGCCCATAGAGGATGTATCCAGCTTTCTAAAAGGCATTCATCACCGATCAAATCAATTTTATAGGTGGCAATTCCCCCTGAAAAACAAAAGTTTTCATTTAATAAATGATAAAGGTAAGTTCCCGATGATTTCGTTAATTGCAAATAAATATTTTCTTCTCTACGGTTGCGGAATCGTATAGCAAGATGTAGATAAAAATCTCGAAAATTTTGATCTTGTTTAAGCATGTGCCATTGAATTAAAATTGTTTGTCCAATCGTGGGGTTTTCTTTATGAGGATCAGGGGTATATACATGATAACTTGCTAATTGTTCGCGATTTACATAATGAGTTTGTACGTTCAATCGTTGAAGGCTGCAGCTAGTCAGACAAAGAAAGTAGATGATAGCTATTAAGTTTTTTAAGGAACTTTTCATTAACGCATTTTTTATCTTTTTAGCTTTGTACATATCATCGAACTAAAAAGAGATTCTGAAGACAAAGATATCTTCTTACTCGGATTAAAATTTTCTTGCAATTGATGAGCACCCCATTCAATGAGTGTTTGGGTTGAATTCCAATCTAAGCAAGAATCCGTAATCGAAACACCATAACGAAGTTCTTGTGGATTGAAATGAAAAGGTTGATTGCCGGCATAAAGGTGACTTTCTAACATTAAACCTTTAATAAAGGAATTTCCTGCCAGTACTTGATCGATAATCGATTGAAAAACAATCGTTTGTTTTTCATGTTTTTTATTTGAATTATGATGAGAACAATCGATCAACACTCTTTCTGGCAAGTTCGCATGGGATAATTTTGCAAGTGCTTCAGATATCGAATGAGAGTCAAAATTAGTTTTTGTTTCCCCACCCCTTAAAACAATGTGAGTATCGAGATTTCCTTTAGATTGCGTTGCAATTGGCCATCCATTTTCGTGTAAAGCCATGTAAGCATGAGGTTGAGAAGCCGCATAGGCTCCCTGAACAGCGGCTGAAATATTACCAGCAACTCCATTTTTAAAGCCTATCGGAATTTGCAAATTCGAAGCAAATTGCCTGTGGATTTGTGAAGAAGAAGTTCTCGCTCCAATCGACCCCCAAGAAATTAAATCTTCATAATAATAAGCGGTTAAAGGATCTAAAAATTCGGTTGCGGCAGGGATTCGCAAATCGCAAAGCTCTAGCAATAATTGTCTTGTCTTTTTGATTCCGAGTAAAAGTTGATTGGAACCGTCTAAAAGTGGATCATATAAAAATCCTTTCCAGCCCGTTGCTGTTCTCGCTTTTTCACAATAGACACGCATTAAAATGAAAAAATGAGACGAAAGAGATTCTGCTAAGCATTTTAATCTAACTGCAAATTCCTTAGCAGAATGAAAATCATGGATTGAGCAGGGCCCTACAATCAATAACAATCGCTTATCAGTACCATTTAAAATAGATTTTACAGTTTCTCGACAATCTTCAATGAAATTATCTTGAGATGTGCTTGCCGGAAATTGGCTTTTTAATTCTTTATATGAGGGGAGAAGTTCCATGTTAGCCCATTATTCTGATTAGTCCGGAGTCTAACAAAGATTGACATTTTCGTGAATCAATCTAACTGAAGTTTTGGGTTTATTTTTTCAAAATTACCAATAGTAATTATGAAAAAATGGTGAAGTTTAATATAGTTATGTTGTTGATTTTCTAATTAGTTTATGAATTTTATTAAATAAACTAACAATTCTAAATTTCTACATAATTGATTTATGTCCTTGATGAAGAAACAAGAAAATGCCATGATCTTGCCCAATTTTGCATTAATTTTTTTTGCAGGGAATAAGAAAATGGTTATTTTAAGCTGCTTAAAAACAGTTTTTATACTTACGCTTATTATCTAAGCTTTAAAATATTGGGTCTAATCAATTAGATCTTACTTACAAAGGCTAAATTATTTGTTAGTATCTAACTATTTTACGATCGGGAACCTCATTTGATGGGTAAATAATGGAACAAGTGGATCAATTCTTAAGCGAACTTAGAAATTGGATTTGGGGATTGCCTTTGCTTATGCTATTGCTTGGCACTGGGGCTTATTTAACTATTCTTTTGAAAGGAGTGCAATTTCGTTACCTTGGGTATGCATTTAAGCAGGTTATTGCTAAGCAAAAACAAGATTCGCAAGGAGATATTAGCCATTTTCAAGCTTTAATGACCTCCTTAGCAGGGGCTATTGGAACAGGAACAATTGTTGGGGTGGCGACAGCGATTACAATTGGAGGTTTAGGAGCTATTTTTTGGATGTGGGTAACCGCATTTTTAAGTATGGCGACTAAATATGCAGAGTCTTTGCTAGCCGTGAAATATCGTGAGCAAGATAGCCGAGGAGAAATGTCTGGGGGACCCATGCAATATATTGAAAAAGGTTTGGGATGGAAATGGATGGCATGGATTTTTGCTGTTTTAGGAATGATTGCAGCCATGAGCACGGGAAATCTTGTTCAAACAAATTCAATTGCTGAAGCTGTGAATCATGTATGGAATATTGAACCTTGGACTACAGGAGTTGTATTGTGTTTTTTAACAGCAGCTGTGATCATTGGTGGGGTTAAAAGTATTGGGAATGTTGCAAGTGTTTTAGTCCCTGGAATGGCAATCATTTACATTTTAGCTGCTCTTTACATTCTAGTTGTTAATTATTCTTCAATTCCTCATGCATTTATGTTGATTTTTCATAGTGCTTTAAATGGTCAAGCGGCAGTTGGTGGCTTCCTCGGTTCTACAATGATATTGGCTTTACAGATGGGTGTAGCAAGAAGTGTATTTTCTAATGAAGCAGGACTTGGAATATCTTCTATAGCAGCAGCAGCAGCCAAGACAGATAGCCCTGGTCGTCAGGCAATGGTGACAATGACTGGTGCATTAATTTCGACTGTCATCGTTTGTACGATGACAGGCCTTGTCCTCGCTGTATCAAAACTCGTTGGTTCTTATTCACAGTCGGGCCAACTGTTAAATGGAGCTTCTCTAGCGATTGCTGCGTTTAATACTCACATTCAAGGTGGTGAATATCTTGTAACGATCGGTCTGGTTTTATTTGCGTATACCACGGTTCTTGCCTGGTCTTATTACGGAGAAAAATGTTGTGAATATTTATTTGGGGAAAGTTCGGTTTTTAGCTATCGCATCTTATTCGCTTTAATGGTTATTCCGGGAGCAGCATTAAAAATGGAGACTGCTTGGTTTTTAGCAGATATCAGTAACGGATTGATGGTGATTCCAAATTTAATTGCTTTAATCGCTTTATCTAAAGTTATTAAAAAAGAAACCAAAGATTTTTTAATTGTGGTGGATCGTGAAAAAGAAAAAAGGGAAAATCCCAGGGGTCTAGGAGATACATAAAATGCCTGCTAATATAATGACAAGCATCATGAATAGTTTAGATATAATTTATAGCTGGATATGGGGGGCTCCTCTTCTCGTGCTTTTAACTGGACTGGGAATTTATTTGACCATCACCTTGCGAGGCTTACAATTTCGTTATCTAGGTTATGCACTTCGATTAGTCTTTGGTTCTCAAAAAGCCCACCCAGAAGCAGAAGGACAAGGAGATATCAGCCACTTCCAATCGTTGATGACAGCCTTAGCTGCTACAATTGGAATTGGAAATATTGCAGGTGTTGCAACAGCTATTACAGTCGGTGGACTAGGAGCTCTTTTTTGGATGTGGGTGACTGCTTTATTGGGAATGGCGACGAAATATGCAGAAGCTATTTTAGCGGTAAAATATCGTGTTACTGACGAGCATGGAGAGATGTGTGGTGGGCCCATGTATTTTATCGAATCAGGTTTAGGTTGGAAATGGTTGGCTTGTTCATTTGCTTTTTTTGGAGCAGTCGCTGCTTTGGGTGGAGGAAACATGTTGCAAGCTAACTCTGTAGCAGATGTTATGCGTACGATGTTTCATGTAAATCCTTGGTGGTCTGGTCTAATTATTGCAGCATTGACAGGCTTTACCATTGTGGGAGGAATTAAAAGTATTGGAAAAGTCGCTGGTTTATTAGTTCCGTTCATGGCTCTTTTTTATATTGCGGGAGCAAGTATTATTTTGGCGTATCACTACGATCGTATCTTGGATGTCATTGTTGCTATCATTACCCATGCGTTTACGGGTCAAGCTGCATTTGGTGGTTTCTTAGGTTCAACAATGCTATTAGCACTTCGAGTCGGGGTGAGTAGAGGATTAATGACAAGTGAGGCTGGACTAGGAACAGCATCAATTGCCGCAGCTGCAGCAAAAACAGATCTTCCAGGTCGCCAAGCCTTAGTTTCCATGACAGGCTCTTTTTTAGCGACTATTATTATGTGTTCCGTGACAGGCCTTGTACTTGGCGTGACCGGCGTATTTGGTTCGCTAGATGAGCAAGGAAAATTGCTCAATGGCGCTTCTATGACCGTTGCAGCCTTTAACTCTATTTTTACTGGTGGGGGGTATATTGTAACAATTGGATTAGTTCTTTTTGCTTTTACAACGTTGCTTGGTTGGGCTTATTACGGTGAAAAATGTGTGGAATATCTTTTTGGTATTAAGTCTGTCCCCATTTATCGAGTTTTATTTACTTTAATGATTATTCCAGGAGCTGTTTTAGAACTAGATATTGTTTGGAAAATTTCTGATGTTTTCAACGGATTAATGGCTTTTCCAAATTTAATTGGATTGTGTGCACTTTCGAGTGTTGTCATTTCAGAAACAAAGTTATTTTTGAATGTCTTAAAAGCTGAAAGAGAAGCTGAGAAAGAGGCTAAGCTTATTTCTAAATAAAAATTTAGTAAAAATTTCAGGCGAGTTAAAAAATAATTTGTTAGATGCCGCTTGGATGCTTTGTTAATAAGTTTTTGAAGTTTTAATCATTTCAAATGGATGAAAAAAATAAAAAATCCTCTTAAGTCTTTTTATTATTGTGACATAACTCTCTTCTAATAAAAATAGTCATTCTATTTTATTGGCAAGTAAATGCAAATGCGTTAATTTTAAAAAATTCTTTAGTAGTCTTGCTGTCTAGCAAGCAGTTTTGCAAAATTGAACACTTACAACTTATACTCATCTTTATTCAATTCAAAAATTGAGCAGTTCTATTGCCTATATTAATCGTGATGCTCTTGTGAAAGTGAAAGAATAGAAATTCTCAAGCTTGTACATACATATACAACCAAGGTTTGAAATATGGCAAATCCTATAGCAAATCCTCCAGAAGTTCTTTCTGTGCTTCCTACAGAAGCTCACCAACCCTTAAGTATACGGCGTTTATCCACAACACGCATTGTAAAGATATTGACGGCTGAAGAAAATGAGTATCTTCACACTCTGACTCCTCAAAAAAGGCTTAGCCATCTATGTCGCAAAATCATGAGGCTAGCCAATATAAGACTACAAAAAAAAGGAATCACTCCCAAATCTCTAGGCGACGAGATTGAACTCCAGGGGCTTTTTGAACTAATTATAGAAAAACAAGATGTTGGAGAAGGCTTCAGTCTTCTTTACTATACAAGACAAATCTCAACTTTGTCCAAATTAGCGCAGTCTCTTTTAAAGCTAGGAGGTGAAGCATCCAAAATGCAGTCTTCTCGAGTTGAAATGATCGGTTTTCTTTTTCGAGAACAGACTTATCACAATTCTAATAAAACGTCAGAAACGCATGATGACCTCTATGCCCTTACTACAAGTGATGCCTGGCGTGAAATTTCACATCTGACAGAATTTGAGTTTCCTCAGACTATTCTCATGCGAATTTTAGAAAACAAAGTGCATAATGTTGTCTATCAGCCCCTCGTTGGAAATGCTCTAAGAAATGAAAAAGACTTCAAAGAGGGGGAAGAACTTCATATCACTCGCTATTTTGATAAATTTATTACCCAGTTGACTTCACGCATTCGACCACAAGCATCGCTGTACCGCCTCAAGACTTTTTGCAATAAGGAAGAGAAAATTCCAAAGAAAGAAACGCAAGTTAAAATTGAACTAGGAGCTGTCCGCTTTCAAAAGCAATTTGCCCTTGCAGATTACCCCCCACTTCTTGACCATCTTTCTAAAATCCATCATGGTCAAAAGACATATTTTGTTAAAGTAGGAGAAAAACAAAAAATTCTCGACGAGAAAGGGGAAGAGGAAAAAGATTGTGAAGAACTTGCATTTTGGAAGTATTTAAAGCCTGTGGATCCTTCAGAAAAGGCAGCTCTTGAGCAGTTAATGAATCAATCAATTTGGAAAGCTTTCCAGGAGGGAATATCGCTTCCTCTTTTTTTCGCTCATCGATTAGTCAAAGACTATGCCACCTCGTCCAGTTTTTGGCTTGTTTCTCATTTGATTCCTCAAGACAAACGAAAAGATTGTAAATGGGATTCTGCAAAATCTGCTCAAGAAATACTGCATTTATTACGTGAAGTGGTGCCAAGTTTAGAGGAATGTCAAAATGCTGATGACTTTGCAAAAATCCTTAAAGAGATCAAGATAGAATTTAAAGTGCGGGAAAAAATAGAGAAAAGCTCTCTTCGAAAAATGTTTGGTGGGGAAATTAGAATTACAGAAAGCCAAAAAAGCTATTTTCTGGTTGGAGGTTTGTGGCTTGCGCTTTCTCCGGATTACCTACGATGGGTTCAGGTAGAGTTTCGTAAACTATTACAGGATTGCTTGCTAAAACCTGGAGACCCACGAAATCTTCCTCATCCTTGGCCAGCTGATAAAGCAATTAAAGAGGCTAAAGAGAATGGAGCGGGTCTCTATGCTGAAGATTTTTATAACCGCTCATACGCATCTCTTGACAATTACTTAGTTGGCGACCGAGTTCTTGTCGAAAAAATTGAGTTATTTGATCTTTTATATCGACTAGATTCGGGAATAACACAAGAAGTTGTTCTTTATCATGTCAAAAAAGGCTTTGGACAACAAACAAGGGATGCCGTCTCTCAAATACGTGTGAGTCTAGCTCTTGTGCATGAATATCTTAGCGATTCAGCAGATAAAAAACTGACAAGACTCGATCAACTTTGTAATGATTTAGAAGCCCGTTATCCAAACTGTTTAGAAAAAGTCGGACAAAAAAAAGGTCTCATAGATGCTTTTAAGAGAGAGCAGCTCACCTATGCCTATGCCGTATATGATGACTCTTCTTCAAATCGCTCTCTATGGGATGAAGTAAATCGAAAAGAGAAGCTCACAGTCGAAGACTTTGAAGCAATAGAAGATAAAAAAAATAATATCTTATCTCAAACTATTGTAAAAAGTCTACAAGCCGAGGGTTTTCTCGCAGCAGATGGTTTACTCACAACAAAATTTCACGGGACAACTAAGGAAGAGTTTAAAGAGATTATTAGCAAGCGACTGAATTGCACTAAGAGTAAAGCTGATGATCTTCATAAACGTATTTGTAATTTAGCTGTATCGCCCTATGATTCTCTCATTGCCCGGCTTGAATTGTTAAAACTGCGAAAGCAAGTTGAAAGCAAACAGATCAAATTTAGAATATGCGAAATACCAAAAGCTGAAAATGTTAAAAAAGAGATAGAAAATGATGAGGAAAGCTGCGGATCAGATGTTTTAAAAATCCCATCTTTACCCGTTGTCAAAAAAAAACCTATTTTGACTGAAGGATCAATTTTTACCTACAAGGGCAATCGTTTTCAAATCGAAGAGACAGTTGGAGATGGCACCTGTGGTTTACATGCTGTTTTTGGTGAACCAAATGCTTCGGGTGCTTTTTTTTATCCAGGGGGAGCTCAAGTAGCTCGTGAGTCCTTTGCTGATGGTTTAAAGTCGTGTCTAAATGATCCGATGCATCCAAGAAAAAGTGAAGTCAGGTCAGCCTATGAAAATCTCATTTTAGATTTACTCATAGATAGGGGAGCTCAAGGAATAAATGGGAAAGTTTTGACAAGTAAACTTGGGGTTTCTGCCAAAGAATATCAACGAAAGTTTAATACATTTAAGGAACAACGTCAAAATGCTATGCAAAATCTTGAGTCTACTTTTGGTAAAACTTTTAATAAAATGCAAGATAAAAAAGCTCGTAAATTTCAAGATTTGATGAACATTTTAAGTCCTGGCCTTAATCCAGAAGAGAAAAATACTCAGGCACAACTATATAAAGATAATCCAAAGCAACTCAGCGCTGCTTTTGACGAAAAACGTGAAGCAATTCGACAATTTTTTTGCGCGCCTGGCTTTACGATAAAATATAGCGCTCCTGTCAAGCCCTTTAATGCAATTATGCAAGCCGAGACTGATTTAGACAAATTAAAGGAGGAAATTTGCCATCAACCTGAAGTTTTTAACGCCTATCTAGCTTGTATCCAGGATCTCGATTATTGGTTTGAGACGAATGAAATTTGTCTTGCCGGACTTTTACGAGGACAAGCTGTGCGCATTTTTGCACAAACGGGCACTGGTGAGATTACGATTGCAGATCAAGTGTTAATTGAAGGTGGCGATGTATGTCCAATCTTTCATCATGGCAGGCACTTTTGTCGATGCACTTCTTTTAAGTAAATTTCTAAAAGGGAAAAAGGGGATAAAATTTTTTTTATCCCTTTTCCCCTCAACGAAATCTCCGCAGAATATTTATGGAAGAGTCATTAACTTTTCTTTAATTTCTCGCAGTTCTTGTTCAGTTTGAGAAAGTTGCTGATTTTGCTTTTCAATTAAATGAGCGGGTGCTCGACTGACAAAATCTGTATTAGAAAGCTGGTTTTTTAATTTCTCTAGAGAAATTTCTA
The DNA here is from genome assembly GCF_001950615.1 of Candidatus Protochlamydia sp. W-9. Lineage (NCBI taxonomy): Bacteria > Pseudomonadati > Chlamydiota > Chlamydiia > Parachlamydiales > Parachlamydiaceae > Candidatus Protochlamydia > Candidatus Protochlamydia sp. W-9. The sequence goes on along the minus strand of NZ_BCPZ01000205.1, from coordinate 27,794 downwards.
ATTTTTCTTGCTCTTTGTTTAAACGTGTTTTTTCTTGTTTGAGGAGCTCTTCTGGAAGAGGTAGTTGAATTTTTAAAGCATGATAAACTCCTGTGCAGGCAAAACCCATTTTTGGCTCTTCTGTTTCGACTAGAATTCGTTGTGTTTTGACAAGAGCTGAGATCATCGTAATATGTTCCCGAGCAGATTGCCATTCGGGATCATCTGCTTGACCAATAATATAGACATCAGTCGCCGTCCCAGGAGATAACTTCATCTCACCACGAATATTACGAATGGTATAAACAATTTGTTCTATCAAAGCAAAAACAGCTTCGACTTTTTGATTTTTTTCTCCTATCCTTACAGGATAAGGAGCAACAAGGCACGCTGAGCTCTGTAAAGCTTGAATACATTCTTTTGTATAAGGATCTGCATTGGTTAGTGCTTCAACACCTTCTAATCGCTCTTTAAGTATGTGAAAAAGCTCTTCGGTAATAAACGGGGCCATGGGATGAATCAAACGAATAGCTTGACAAAGAACGATGACAAGAAGTTTTTGTTTGTTCGTTCTTTCTTGCGCAGTTCCTATTTTACCAAATAAAATGGGTTTAGCGATCTCTACGTAATAAGCACAAAACTCTTTCCAAAAGAAATCGTAAGCTTCAATCGCTGCTTGATCAAACTGATAATGATTTAAATGAACGTTAACACTTTCGACTGTTCGATTTAGAACAGAAAGAATCCATTGGTCTTCTAGAGTAAATAAAGCTTCATCTAAACCTTGAGAAAAACTTTGCGAGGTTAAAGGCATAGTTCTATTTTGCTCATTCCCATCTAAATTCATGAGAACAAAGCGTGCCCCATTCCAAATTTTATTTGTAAAATTTTTAAATTCTTCAAAACGTCTTCGATCTAAATCAATTTGACGAGCTTGGGTTGCACTAGCACAAAGTGCCATGCGCACAGCATCAGTCCCAAATTGATCAATCATTTCCAAAGGATCTATAATGTTTCCTTTTGATTTAGACATTTTTTCCCATTTGGAGAAAACCTCTTTAGGGATGGGTTTTCCCATATCAAAATCAGAGCGCTCTTGTTCATTGACGTATAAAATTCCTCCATTAGACTCTTGTCGCCAATAAGATTTACCATAAATTAGTCCGAGCAAATATGTTTCCGGAAAAGGGGGTTGATCCAGGGCATAATCGCCCATCAAAATCATTCTGGCCACCCAGAAAAATAAAATATCGTGTCCAGTGACAAGAACAGAAGTGGGATAAAATTTTGCGAGTTCTGGTGTTTGTTCCGGCCAACCAAGCGTCGAGAAAGGCCACAAGGCTGAAGAAAACCAGGTATCTAAAACATCTGAATCTTGAATCCATTCCTCTGGAGCATTTTTCACTTCATCAGGTAAATCAGAGCCAGCATAACAAATTAACCGATTCGAATCTTCTTTGTGATACCAAATAGGAATCCGGTGACCCCACCAAAGTTGACGACTAATGCACCAATCGCGTAAGTTGTCAATCCAATGAAAATAGGTATTTTCCCAATGAGAGGGGATTAATTTAACCTGGCCATTTTGAACAACTTCCCGAAGTTTTTTAGAGAATCCATCCATTTTCACAAACCATTGTTTAGAAAGGTAGGGTTCAATAATGGCTTTAGATCGATAAGAAATTCCCACGCGATTGAGGTGAGGTTCTACTTTTTCTAGGAGTCCTTTTTCTTTCATTTCAGAAACAACAGCATGTCGGGCTTCTGTCATACTTAACCCTTGAAAGTGCCCCCCATTTTCATTGATTTTGCCATCTGGAGTCATGATGTTGATAAACGGTAGCCGATGACTAAGACCTATTTGATAGTCATTGGGATCATGAGCAGGAGTGATCTTGACAACTCCTGTTCCAAAAGAAGGATCGACATGGTGATCTGCAATAATAGGAATTAAGCGATTCATTAAAGGGAGCCTAATTTCTTTTCCGATAAGATGCTTAAACCTTTCATCATTAGGAGAAACAGCGACAGCGGTGTCTCCTAACATAGTTTCTGGTCGCGTCGTGGCAATGGAAATAAATTCAGATTCATCCCTCAATGGATATTTAAAATACCAAAGGAAAGATTGCTTATCTTCATATTCAACTTCATCATCTGCCAAAGCTGTTTGAGTATGAGGATCCCAATTGACAAGATAATCACCACGATAAATAAGGCCATCGTCGAACAATTTCTTAAACATTGTTCGAACCGCCAAACTATTGTTTTCATCCATCGTAAAACGAAGACGTGTCCAATCGCAAGAGTTTCCGAGTCTTTTTAATTGCTCAATAATTCGATTTTCGCTCTTTTCTTTCCATGTCCACACATGTTTTAAGAATTCTTCGCGTGTATAATCTGTTCGTTTTTTTCCCTCAGTTTTGATGAGATGCCTTTCTACAACCATTTGGGTGGCAATTCCTGCATGGTCTGTTCCTGGAACCCATAAGGTTTCGAAACCAAGCATTCTTTTCCAACGAATTAAAATATCTTGAATTGTGTTGACTAAAGCATGTCCCATATGAAGAACGCCAGTGACATTTGGAGGAGGAATGACAATACAATAAGTAGGTTTAGTCGATAGAGGATTAGCTGTAAAATATCGTTTTGCATCCCAAAATTGGTACCATTTCTCATCGATCTTTTTTGCTTCATAGGCTTTAGGTAATTCGGTCATGATTCTCCTTAATCTTAACTCTCTTTTGCTTCGACAAAGTAGGTTTTTAGCTTTGCTTTTTGGTTAAAAAACAAGACATAGGTTTAGCACTATATCATTTATCAGAATTTATCTCTAAGGTTGCATAGATTATCAATAATGAATCAAAACAAAATTTAATCATGTTAAGTTAATCATAAAAATAAAAGTAACTCGTTTCTAGGTTAATGAATGTACAGCTTAGGAACAGGCTAACTTAGCAATGATGGCTAATTTATAGGCTTTGTCCACTTCCACTTAGAAAGCGGACTTTATAATACATTGTTATAAAAATTCCAAAAGCCAAACTATTTCTTCGGATTTTTTATCTTTTTAACTTAGTAATTAAAAAACCGCAGTTAAATAGATGTAATTTGACCAGACAATTACCATCTATTTATCATTTTGTAAAAAAAAGATTGATAAAAAAAAGGAAAAGTTCTTGTATTGCTTCTATAGATATCTTTTGATAACTATGAATAATCAGATATATAAACAATTAATTTTCTAAATTAAATTTAAATTTTTATTGTTTATCAAGGTTAAGTAATTAAAGGCGTGACAAAACACGTCTTTTATCTCATATTTAGATAAATATTTTATTTTAAATTTTATAGGAGTGTTAAATATGTCAATAAATTTAAATTCTTCAATGTGTAATTCCCTTTATCCTGTATTCGATCAATCGACTTTGAATCAAACAACATTGAATCAACCAAAAGAAAAAGTATGTGAAGAAGTTGTCTTGGAAATAACTAACTGTTCTTCTGTTCCCGAGAATAAGCCTTGTATTATAGGCGAGAATAAACTTCCTGTTGAAGAAGGGGTGAATTTTAGATCTTTTAATTGTCCTATTACTCTTTATCCATTTACAGATCCCGTTGTAGATGAATGTGGCCATACATTTGAACGAGAAGCTATTATGGAAATTTATAACAGAGCAATTGCAGAAGGAAATTCATTTACGTGTCCTTTGGATCCTAGTAAAATTCTCGACGTTAGCAAACTTATTAAAAATTATAATTTAGCTGATGCTAAAGAAGAAGTGGATGAATTTACTAAAAAGCATACCTCTGAAAAAAAAACCTCTCTTGGGTTAATGAAAGAACTTATGCAAGAGCATAAAATAGAAAGGCGGGAGTGTAAAACAGAAATGCAAAAATTGATAAGTAAGCATGAACAATTTTTAGAAGATTTTAGACCCCTTGCACGCGATACAGAAGAATCTTTAAATACAAGTTCTAGCATCCTAAACCAATGTTCAATTCTTAAGGATAAAAATGTCATTTTGGAAAAAAAAGTTAAAAACTTAGAAACAATGGGCTTAACAGATAGAATATTCTCTTACCTTTTTCCTCGCTATAATGATACTATTTCTGGAAGAAATATAACTTTTAAAGAACAAAATGACCTTGATAAACCTACGATAACTGATACAGAGATTAAAGCTGAAGTAAAAAAGTTAAGAAAACTAAAAAATAAGATAGAAAAATATTACCCACAAACAGAGACAAAATAAAACTTTTTATTTTGGTTAATCTAAATTTAAAAAAACAATTTAAATTTAGATTAACTTAATCTTTTTCAGGCTTTTGGATAATTAGCCATGAATCATTATTAGTTCATTTTCATTTAAGAATCTTTACTGATGCAAATTTACACAACCCTAAATGATTTAGGGCAATTATTTTAGTTGTAGTAAAGCGAGCAAAACATGATTTTACGTTATTTTATAAAAGTGTTTAATTTTAAAATTTAGCGAAGTATTATCTATGCCAACGCATTTAAAATTATTTAGTCAGCCCTCAAGCCTAACTTGCAGCAAATCATAAAGAAATTTTTCAAATCATCCTGTTACTAGTGCGCAGAAAAAGTGGACAGGACACCCAATTTTTCTTGCCTGAAGCCAAACTGTCAGACATAAAATTCATTACCCATCTTTGATTTGGTTGGTGACATTTTTCAAGAGGTTCTCTCTATCGCGATTGGCAAACTTCTTTTTTTTAAATTTAACGAACCTTTGACGTATAGACGTTAAACTTTTTTACGATTTACCAATCATCCTTCTCTTTTAAGAGCGGCGATCCTTCTATAGCCAAAACAAAGCTTTTATGCTTAAGAAAAACCTGAAAAATACGCTCTTTTAAGTCTTTGTTCTCTCGAGCATGACTTTTATCACGCATGGTCGATTGTGCCACTTTGATGAGCTCACAACCTCTTATTTTGCTTATCTCAAAACGCACTTTCAGATAATCAACCGATTTTTTTTGAGCTGTTGAACCCACCACTTTTTTGAGACAATAATCTTAAGGGCTCGATTGTCTAATGGCGCTTCTACGAGCATCGCTTTTAGCTTTGTATTTTCTTCCATAAAAGGCAAAAAAGTTTTCAATACATGGATTGATTCCGATAAAAAAGCATTGTAAAAAGTTATATAAGCAGTATTTGTTCATCTGCGAATTTAACAATTCAAAAGTGTATAGCAGAGACAAGTTGATTTAAGATGGTATTAAAGATAATTAATACAGATTATTTCTATTTAATCGATCCACCATTAGTCCTACAAAATTTTCTTGCCAATATTGCTTTACAGAAATACTTCTTTTAGCATAATCCAATAAGTTAAGCTTCCTTAATATTAAAAATTAAAAGCTTGGTATTTAAGCCTTATCGATTTTTATTTATTTACTAGCAGCTATCAATCAATAAAATTGAAATTTTCCTTCGAATTTAATTTTTATCTTTTATTGCATTAATATTGCACTAATTTTATCTTATATAATATATTATAAGGTTAAATACGTTTTATTTAAACAAGTGGGGTGGTAATTTTGATTACTTATAATCCAGGACTTAATCTTAATCTTCCCACTACCAATACAAATACCTGCTCTAGCCATAAATCGAATAACTATTTAAAATTTTCTGAGCGTATTAATTTATTTTGCACAACAATTTTCCAGTGTTTCCTAAATCTATTTTTTAATTATGTCCAAAAAGATCAACTTCAATCTCAATGGAGAGAGATATTTTTGGGAAGAAAAGAAACTGTCAATCGCAAGGCTACGGAGCATCGCCTATCATCCGATCCATCTTCACCAAGTTTAAATCAAATTTCACGTTATATCCTTACTTCAACAGGAATACTTACTCAAAATATTATTAATTCTCCTAAAGATGAAAATAAACTTTTAAGAAATTCTTTAGATACCCTAGAAGAAATTGATGAATCGACAAACCCAACTTCTAAACTTTTACCTTTACCTCAAGAATTTAAATTAAGCTTTCAGAACAACACTTTTCTAACTATTTCAAGTTCCCAAAAGTCTTTATTAATGGAAAAATCGCCCTATTTTCAAGGTCTTTGGTCAGGAAATTTTAAAGAAACTTTTCAACATCCTCTTGCTTTGACACAAAAAGAATTTACTCGTCTAATCAATTGTCTATTGGATGCTAACTTTAAAGTTCCTGTGGAAGACATTACTTCTTTCATTCAACTAGCTGATTATTATCAACTGACAGATGTTGTGAAAAATTTAGAAAAACAGCTGCTTGATGCATACAAATCAGGTAAATGTGAGCTATTTAATTCCAGCGAAGACAACCTAGTAGAATTAAAAGAATTTTTAGATTTTGCTGAACGATTTCAATTAAATATTTTAAAAAATTATTTACAGCTTACCGTGGTGAATTTATTGTTAAAGCAAACTCCTCATTTAAAGGAGTTTGAAAAAATTTTAAATTATTTTTCAAATGAGATAGAAGGACTTAATTTTTCAGAGAATGCCTATTTAACTGACGCTCATCTCTTAGCATTAAAAAATTGTAAAAATTTAAAAGTGCTTCAACTTCAGTCATGCCACCATCTCACTGACAATGGTTTAGCATGTTTGCCATCTTTAATAAATTTACAGTATTTAAATTTGAACGGTTGTAAAAAACTTACTGACGCTGGATTAGCGCATTTAACACCCTTAGTGACTTTACAACATTTAGATCTGGGCTTTTGCGATAAGCTCACTAGTAAAGGATTAGGGCATCTTAAATCCTTAATAGCTTTACAACATTTGAATTTGAGTGGGTGTAAATTTATTAGCGACAACGGGTTAGCGCATTTAACACCCTTAATGGCTTTACAATACTTGAACTTGAGCCAGTGCACTTTTCTTACTGACGCTGGATTAGCACATTTGGTACCACTAGCGGCTTTAAAATATTTAGATCTAAGCTGGTGCAATAGCCTTACCAATGCTGGATTAGCACATTTAGTACACTTAGTGGCTTTACAATATTTAAATCTGAGCGGATGTATTTATCTTTCTGAAGCTGGGCTAGCACATTTGGCGCCTTTAACTAGTTTACAGCATTTGAATTTGGAAGGTTGCGAACATTTTACAAATGCTAGATTTAGGTTAGCGCATTTTAAAGGTTTATTAGCCGCTACAAATTGAATCTGAATTGAAACTAATTTACATTAATCTGGATTAGTTATGGCATCCTTAGTAGCTGTCTCACATTATTAAATCTTTTAAAAAATAATTTTTTCTTATCACACGTTTATTTAGCAAAAACGGAATATATCCTTACTTTTAATATTTTTCCCAACGCAACTCTTGCTTTGAAGATATATGTCGAATTTGTTGATTAAGTAATTAGTCCCAATAGTGCAGCAAGTGTTTGCCCAATTTTTAAGATTATCACGATAAATAGCTAACAAGAAAAAATAGAAGTTTTTGTTATTTCAAATAAAAATATTTTATTAACTTAAATTTTGGGATTTTTAGGCAGCCATTAATAACAAGCGATGCTGCTCTGCTAAGTTTATCGATGGCTTTTTGGGTTAGTGAGGATAAGCAACAATCGCAGCTAATCGATTAATTAAAAAATTTCCGGCATTTCTGTGGCGTGTCTATTCAATTTGAGAAATATTTTTTAGTTGATCCTTGACCGTTTCAATAATAGTTCGTTTTCTAAGAATTTTGTCTGTCAACTTCATCAGCTATGCATCCTATTCGACTTTAGGAGAGTAAATAGTTCAAGACCTTGTTTCAAAAGCTACTTTGAAAGTTCTTTCGAAATAACTCCCTTATCATCAAATAGTTTCCCAAAAATCCCTTTCGACAAAGTTTCGGCAATAAAAACATGTTCAGTTAAGTTGAAAAGCCAAAATTTCTCCTTTCTCATTGATCATGAGAGGCAATTTAAATCCGAAAAACCACCCCGAAGTTGTTTTTCCCTCTTTGCTAAACCTTTAAAGCTTGTTTCTTTTATGCGTTTATTATGGCAAACATCTATTGATGGAAAATCAATAAAAGCAATTCTTGTGATTTCTCCTCTTGTTTCCAAAAGATAAGCAAATACAGGACCAAGAAGGTTCTTCTTTAAATAAACAAAGCGGCTAGTACTCATTAAGTTTGGAAATTCTTTACCTAAGTAGTTGGTGACGGTGACATACCCATAAAAGTGCTTAAATGCTCGATTATTTGATTGACGAAATAAAATGATGATTGTCATCCTCTCTAGTATCGATCATTCAGGTTGAGGTTCTTGCTCTGTTTTGCCCTGCTCAATTAACTGTTTATCCATTTCTGCTCAAAAGACTTTTAAAAACCATCTAGACGACAATATCATTTGATTAAATCCATTTTAACCTCTCATGACCTATTAAACATTAATTTTGGAAAATAAATGTTTTCAATCATGTAGAGGTCTTTTGTCATTTAAATTTTATTCTTTTTACTGATTAACAAAGGGATAAATCAAAAATTTAGGTTAGTAATACTTTCTTGGAAAAATGAAAAATTTTAGGAGATTTAGGTAATTCAATTCAGATTTATTTTTGAAATTTAAATAACTCATATAGGTAAAAATTAAGAAGTGGATTCAGATAAAGAGTTAAAAAACAAAGCAGTGCAAAGAGTCCCGTCTAATTCAGCATTTTTGGAAATCATCTCTTTAAGTTGATCGAAAGAACATAAATGAGTTTGAATAATTTCTGAGGGTTCTAACCGTGGTGACGTATTAAATTTAGCTCCAAGAGCTTTAACATAAAAAGTTTTTTGTCCGCTAATTCCTGGATAAGGGTAAGCACTTCCTAAGAGATGAAAGCTTTCAGCTGTATAACCTGTTTCTTCTTCCAACTCTCTCTTCGCAGCGGCCAGAGGATTTTCATTGTCATCTATAAATCCACCAGGAAAACATAGTAACATCTTTTTTGTCGGATGGCGGTATTCTTCATTTAACACATAATAGCCATCAGCAGTTGTGGCTAGAACAACAACAGCTTGAGGAGGAGTAATGAGTGTATAATAAGAGTAAGGATCTTCATGGGCGAGACGTAAACGATCTCGTTTGATTTTAATAAACGATTCTTCGAAAGCAAGCGTCATTTCTTCGACAAAAGGAATGGCAAAAGTTTTTTTAGAGTTCTGCATGAATGAATTGTTCTTGGTACAATTTTTGAAAATGTATACGTTTGGTTTCATTACCAACACAATGATAATAAAGTATTAATTGCTTGCAAAGTTGCCTTTTTTCCCACATAAATGCTTTCTCATAGCTATCTTTAGATAAATTGTTAGTTAGAAAGCGTGCTCCAAGAGTCCATGTACGGGGAAACATAACAGGATTCACCCCAGCAAAATGAACATTTGCTATTTCTGCACCTTCGGTGACTTGCAGCCAGCATCCATATAAAAAATGAAGAAGAGAAGAATCCTTGTTTAACGTTTCAACAGAATAAGTATAGAGCAAGTTACCGGCATCTTGCCAATTTTTGTCCAATAAATAAGCCCAAACACGACGACAATTCAATTTGAGGCGATCTTCAAAGCTGAGTTCTGTATGTTCAAATTGTCTAGCAAGAGTATATATTAATGAAGTATTTAGCTGATCCAAGCATTGGTCCATAAAGTATAGGACGGCATGAAGATGGTCAGCATTGATCGATGGAATTTGGAAAAAAAATTCTTTATAAACATCTTCTAATGTTTGATAGTGACAGGCAATAAAGGCTTTCAGGTCTAACCATTTAGGGTTTTGAGGTAAATTAAGATAAGTTTGAATGGTATTTAATTTTTCTTGCGCATATTCCCATGAACCCAATTCCACAAGGCATAATAAAGCATTATTTACTTCTTCAATTGGAAAAGATGGGCTTTGGATTAAATCATCAAGAATTTCTCCTAATATAAAAGGCTTAGCTAACCAAAAGGCAAGGGGTGTCGCAAATCGTGTAGAAAGAGTTGTTAAGGGAGATGGTGATTTATATTCAATGAAGGGTAATACTTCCCAATGCTTTTGTAAGCTATTGAATAAACGTTTCGTATGCGTGTCGATTTTATTAAGAGGCAAATGCCTAACTGTTAAAAGTGTAAATCGATAAGTTGTAATACGTTGCATTCTAGAAACTTCATGCAATCTAGAAATGATTTGTTCCTGGAGCATTGGTAGAATAGGATGATTGGGATAGCGACGATAGGCAAGTTCATAGCATTTAATTTCTTCTTCGCTATCGTTTATTGATTCATACGTGAGAGCTTTTCCTAAATATTCTAAAGGAGCACTTGGTGTACCATGAAGCTTTTCAAATTCATTTAATGCTTCTTCTAGCAATGGCATTTTATTTTCAGCTGTTTTTGCTTGTTCAAGAAATGTCAGTCCCGCTCTAAATAAAGCTTCTCTTCCTTCTGTCCGATCAGGAAAAGAATAAGCGATGCGACGATATTCACTTAAAGCTTGATTGTAATCGCGATGTGCTAAAAAAGCATCAGGAACAGCTAAACAATTAACATTGATATTTAAGTTACCAACATAAATTTCAAGAGGACTGATTTCAAAATCAGCATCTCGTGATAATAATCCGACGTGAGTGCCAATCAAAGGAATATGAGCAATATAAGAAAACTGCAAATTATCATTAATGTAAACATGGATAGATTTATCAACTTTTTCAATACGTACATGGTAAGATTGCTGCCTTTTTAAAAAGATGTCAGGTGCATGCACGACTTCAACGTTTGAGCGTAGAAGTTTAGTCGTTTTACTAAAATCCGAACCTAGCCATAAACAATAGCCTTCGATAAGATGTTCTCGTGCGCTGGCTTCTGGAACGCTGAGAAGAAAACCAATGCCATGTCCTTGTTCGCCTAAACAAACATCTGCTTCGATTTTTGTATTTCCTGTAAAAGATTGCTTTGAAATCATAAGGCTAACCCATTCAGCGTCATCCGTCATCCGAGTAATGGCAACATGTTCCGCAATTAAAACATTTTCTTGAAATTCCCAATCGTTTTTTTCTTTAGTATTGAGATTTGCAATACAAAACCATTCAGAGCGGCCCTCTAGGTAGTTTTCAATATCTCGAATGAGTTCTTCAACGCTTTGATAACGGTTTTGTAAATCAAGCGATAAACATTTTTCCGTAAAACTAGCCAACATTCGAGGAACTTCTCTATAGGGAGCTGCTGTGACAGGATCTTGCCACTCTTCTCGACTCATGTTTTTTCGAAATTCTTCTAAAGTTCCTCGTTTAAAAGGACTTTTTAAAGTTAATAACTGGTATAAAATAACACCTAAAGAGTAAATATCAGTTTGAATTGTTGCAGGTTGACCCAAAGCTCTTTCTGGAGCCATATAAGCAACAGTTCCTACAACTTTTCCAATTTTAGTAATATCTTTTTGTTTAGTGAGAGATTCTGGAAAAGAGGCCAACAATTCTTCTTCAGGAGCCTGATCAATAAATTTGGCTAATCCCCAATCTAAAATTAGGACTTCTCCATATTTTCCAATAATGATATTTTCTGGTTTTAAATCCCGGTGTAGCACTCCTTTCGAATGAGCATAAGCAACAGCCTGGCAGATTGTAATAAACACTCTCATTAAAGCCAAAATGGATCCACCAAGATAATCTAAGGTTTCCCCATTTTTTTCCTGTAGTTTGGTTTTCCGGATGATTTGCTTAAGTGTATCTCCTTCTACAAAAGGCATTGTATAATAAGCTGTATCAGCATCCGATCGAATTGTGTAAATGGGAATAATGGCTGGATGGGTTAATTGCGAGGTCATATGGGCTTCTTTTAAAAAGCGCTTTTTAATTTGAGGATGTTCGAGAAGGTCTGAGCGGATTTTTTTGATAGCAATTTGTCTTTCATAACAAGGATCATAGGCTAAAAAAACCTCTCCCATTCCTCCTTTGCCAATGCTTTTAATGATTTGATAAAAATCCGATTGAATAGGTAAACCTGTCGATTCATTTTTTTGCGATTTACCACAGAATGGGCAAAAAGCAGGACACTGAGCAAACGATAGTTTACAGTTGTTTTTGCAGAAAGGACAGGTAAAAGAATAATCAGGAAAAGAATGGGGCATATTAAATCAAATCGATTATTAAAGCTGGTTTGTTTGTTGCAAATGTTGCCATAAATCGCAAGTTTCTAAAAAGGTATTATGGACAACACAATTATATAGTCTAGCTCTTCTTCAAAATATACACCTTTATTGAAGAATAAAATGTTTCCATTTGACAAAATAATACATTTGTTTCTATTTCATCTCTTCTGGAAGTGTATTATCAAGATCCGCACTTTAATATTCTAAAATGTTCTAAATAGATCATGTTTCTAATAAATACGGGCCGCAACAGTCGCATTCTCAGAATTTGCTCCTTAGCTAAGATTTTTTTTCCAGGATTCATTTCAAACCAAACAAATTGATAACGATCCAATGGTTTTAAAAAAGATATCATTTTTGTTCATTTTATCTTTGAATTTCACCAATATGAATCAGTCGATTATTCATTTATTTTTCCTATTGAAACTTTTTATTAATCGTTTAAATCCTCTCTTTTTAAATGCACAACGCCATTATGAAAGGAGTATTCTCGCCAGACGAGATAAAACCCTGTTCCCATAAGCAAAATAGGCAGAAAAAAAGAAAATGCCATTCCAATCAATGTAATAAACCCTAAAACGGCAACCAAAGCCACTGTCACAAAAAAATCTAATCGTCTGCCCATTAAGTATTGCCTTAAACCAAATGTAATACCCAAAACAAATAAGATGCTCGGCCACCACATTTTAGTGTAAAATAAAATACCTAATAAAATTAGGAAAATTCCATTAGAAATATTATCTGCGCGCCTTTTTGATAAATAAGGGAACTTCATCTTTTATCCTTTTATTCATATGTTTTCAAAGTAGTTTTAACTCTCATTGGTATTTAAAGGTGAGAGAAAAATGAGAAAAAAGTAAATCAATCGTTTAAAATAGTTTTTTATTAAAAACAAAGAATTTTTGAGCAATTCTAGTTTTAGCGCAAAATGCATGAAATTAACGTTTTCGGAAATATTTAATATTTCTAGGTTTATCCTTGTATGATCAAGAGTCACTGTATATGTTCGTGGGAATTAAAATATCACGTGACGTTTACTGTTTCAATTTTATTGCGAGATGGCAGCTGAAAACCTGCCAAGATGTGCAACTCAAATTTTCATTATTTATTTTATACTATAAAAGTATAAATATTTAAATGATATTATCAATTATAATTTTTTTGATTTGTGTAATTTGTTGTCATAAAATTTTTTATTTTTTATAATTAGTGTTACTATTAATGTAATAATAAGAGGGAGCTATAAATGGTCGAACTATCTATTGATTTTGTCGTAAACATGGTGAATGGTAATTTTTATGATACAAATGTAGAGGTAGCGGCAAACTTATTCGTCGTCTCAAAAAAGGATAATCGCTTAAAAAAGATTGATTTAACTCGAGATCTTGAAAAAATTGAAAAATGGGCTGAAAACAATCGATTTGTGGCAGTTGTTGAAAAAGGGGATCAGACTTTTATCTGTGCCAGTTCTCAAATTGTAGAAAGTTTAAAAAAACAAAATGAGTTAAATATCGAGGGAAAGCAGCTTAGTTATTGTGTGCTATCTGATGATGATTCTGAAAGAATGTCCGCTATTGCCATGGAGGCATTAGATTTAAGTGAAAACTCTTTAGAGAATGAAAAAAAAGATCATAAAATTCCGCTGCATGAGCCAACTAAAAGTTTCGTCCGCGATTACTTAGCCAAAATTTCTTCAAAAAAAGATCAAATCATGGCAATCGATTGTTTGATTTATAAGATGAAAAACATTCCTGGTAACCAAATTCTTAAATTTCTACGCGATATGCAAGAGATTAGAAATGAGCAAGAGCGCAGAAAAAAAGAGGACTTGATCCGACAAGAAGCAAAATCGATAGACCTCAAACATACAATATTTAAAAAAGAAATTTTAAAAAATGAAGTAAAAAAGAATGAAATTAAAGCCCAAACTAAAAGGCTGTCTAATTAATCGTGTCTTTAGTTGATGTTAAAAGGATTTTAAGATTGGTTACTCAACAGCAGAAAACGCTAGATTGTCTGCTTTTCGATCTTGAAATTCAAGCCAGTAGGAGTAAAAAGCTCCAGCTAAGCAACATCCTGCACTACAGAGAAATACCACACTAAAATTCGTTGTACAGAAAAGAAGCTCCCCAATAAAGGGAGCTATACATCCTCTTAAACCGATCATAGCTATGTTTACACTTGTGTACAATGTACTATCTTCTTGTTTGGCAAATCGAGGACCTGCTAAATGCCAACTCATCTCACTTCCCGCTTGCATAATGCCATAAATCAAATAGGCTAAATAAAGCCATAAAACTTCTTGCTGGATAGAAGCTAAAACAATAGCAAATAGGCCAGCTAATGCCGTGACAAAGAAATTAAATAAATTAATAGAGATGCGATTAAATGCGTTAGCCCATAAAGGAGAAGTGATAGCAAATCCTATTCCTTTACATAACGAGACAGCAAAGATAAGTTGAGTATACGATAAGTGTAGAATTTGCTCAAAAAAAAGAGGTAAAACAGGCTGCGAAAGTATTAAACCTGTTCCTCCCAATAAAAAAACGATTTGGTAATTGCGAAAATCAGGTCGTTGCTTCATTAATTGCCAGCTATTTTTCCACGGATCAAATATGACGGAGCGAAAAGAAAAAGAATTGGGAGCAAATGATGCTGATTCATGCTTTTCTAAACGGACTTTTAAACGAAGTAAAAAAACTACGTGAGCGAGTTGAATAAGAGCCAAAATAAAAAATATTTCTGTCCAAATTGAGGGATAGTAATCTAAAATTGGAGCTAATAATAGAGGAACAAAGATGTTTGCGAGATAATTAACTGTGGATCCCTTAGAAAAAATAGAGCTTCTTCCTTCTGGGCCAATATTTCGTTTAAAAATTTCAGCCCAAGCAGGAAGCATGGCTTTCGCTGACATCATAAAGAGAGCGAAAGCAAAAATAAAAAACCAACAATTAGTGACAAAAGGAAAAGCAAAACAAGGAATAAAACTCAATATTGTGGAACTGATAATTAATGATTTGAGTCGTTCAGGTCTGTTTTTGATAAAAACAGAACTATAAAAAGAAATAAGGGCAACAAGAGGCTTAGAACTAATTAGTAAAGTAATTTGAAAAGGGGTTGCATCAAGCTGCTTGCAAATAATAAAAGACAAAAGATTATACATCGCTCCTAAAGGGCTATTTAGAAGCTTACTGGCAATAAAAATAAATTGAGTATTTTTTAAATAATCTAAATTTTTTTGCATTTTAATAGGCGTTTATCATTGATTTAAATCCTTTAATGTTTGATGAGTCAGAAATTAAATTTTTTAATTAATGAGCTAAATCTTTAACTGTTAAAAATATTAACTTAAAATTTTGGATTTGATCATAACATTTTGCTTCAATTTTTAGTCAAACTTTAAACTTCAATTATTTATGTATCTTGAATCAAAGTGATAATACATTTTTTAAATAATGCCCTGTCCAGGAAGAAGAGAGTTGAGCGATTTGTTCGGGCGTTCCTTTTCCCAAGACCTTCCCACCTTTTTCCCCAGCTTCTGGGCCTAAATCAATAATATAGTCAGCATTTTTGATTATGTCTAAATGATGTTCAATGATAATCATTGTATTCCCTTTATCAACCAAACGGTGCAGAACTTGTAATAGTTTATAGATGTCATCACTGTGTAAGCCTGTTGTTGGTTCATCGAGGAGATATAAGGTGCGGCCCGTTGATCTTTTAGCTAATTCTCGACTCAATTTTAACCTTTGTGCTTCTCCTCCCGATAAACTAGCTGTTTCTTGCCCTAGCTTTAAATAGCCAAGTCCGACAGCGATTAGAGTATCTAAAATTCTGACAATTCGAGGATGATTTTGAAAAATTACCCGTGCTTCATCGATCGTTGTATTAAGATATTGTCCTAAATTTTTTCCTGCATAAGTGACTTCCAAACTTATAGGATTCAATCTTAACCCTTGGCAATCTTCACAGGTTACTTTAACTGCAGGAAGAAAATGCATTTCGACTCGTCGATATCCCAGTCCCCAGCAGCCTGTGCACATCCCTTTACGGTGATTATAACTAAAATTTTTGGGTTGAAGCCCTTTTGTTCGAGCAGCTGGCAATGAGACAAAAAACTCACGAATGCGAGTCAAAACATCGACGTAGGTGCAAACGTCTGAACGAACTGTTGTTCCAATAGGATCTTGATCAATCGAAATCACTTTATCAAAATGTGATAAGCCAGACACTATGGCTCCTTCGATTTCGACAGTATCGTGATTTTGTCTTTTTTCAAGAGCGGGAAGCAAAACTTGCTGCAATAACGTAGACTTACCTGAACCAGATACCCCTGTTAAGCAGGTCAAAGCAGCTATAGGGATTTCAACACTAATAGATTTTAAATTATTTTTCTTTGTGTGTTGAATAACAATTTGTTCCTGATCAATTGAGCGTCTTCTGGAGAGAATAGGAATTTTTTTCTTACCAGACAGGTAAGCTCCAGTCAAAGAAGTGGTGCTTTTTAAAATTTGCTTAAAGCTTCCTCTTGCGGTGACATGCCCCCCATGCTCTCCAGAGGCTGGGCCGAAATCGAGAAGATAATCTGCTGTTTCAATAGTCAACGGATCATGTTCAACCATGAGTAAAGTATTTCCAAGATCTTTAAGTTTTTTTAATGCTGCATTTAATTTGGCATTATCATGAGGATGGAGTCCAATGGTTGGTTCATCAAGAACATACAGAACTCCCGTCAGTCCGCTTCCTAACTGGCGAGCCAATCGAATTCTTTGTGCTTCTCCACCGCTTAATGTGGGGGCTCGACGTTCAAGAGATAAATAATGAAGTCCTACTTCACAAAGAAAACTTAAACGATTGGTAAGTTGGGTGTGAACTTCTTCTAGAAGTTTTTTATCTTGTGGGCAAAGTTTAAGCTTTTTAATGAAATTTAAAGTTTGTTCAATTGGCATTGAACAAATGTCATGAATAGAATGATTTTGAATGGTGACGTTTCTTGCGAGTGGATTAATTCTTGCACCTTGGCAAGAAATGCATGTTTGTTCTTGCAAAAGGGGAATAATCGCTTCTTTTTTTTCTGATGCTGCGTTTTTTCCAGCTTTTGCGAGAACCTGATCAATTCCTATCCATCGGTAACGAAGTCCGGACGCATTTGTATACCAGCGTTCCTCCGCAGAACCTTGCATTAGAAATTGGATTTTATCGATTGGTAGTTGATTAAGTGGAACATGAGGATCAATCCCTTCTTCATCGAGAATGTGTTCCATATAAGCAAAAGCGTGACGTGTGAATGCTTGCTGCCAGAGATGTCGTATTAATCCAATAACTGAATAAGATGTCATTTCAGTGTTACGCGCAAAGTTAGCACCATATTGGTAACCAAGTCCTTGGCAATCCACACACATTCCCTCAGGAGTATTGAAAGCAAAGGTATGAGGTGTAATTTCAGGATAAGATTTACCTGTACTTTCAACAGCAAAAGAAAGGTTAAAAGGAATATCTTCATCTTCTTTCATTACAACAACTTTTCCATCTCCAATGGAAGTTGCATTTTCAATGGCTTCAAATAAGCGAGCTTTGATGGATGAATTTGTTTTTAAACGATCGATGACCAAGAAAAGTTCGTTTTTGCGTTTTCGATCAAAAGGAATTTGATTTATTTGATCTTGTTCCAGAGAGTAAAATTCTCCATTTAATCGAATACGTAGAAAACCTTGTCGATTAAATTTAAGAATTAAATCTTCAAATTTCTCGTTTTTATTTAATTCTATGGGGGCTAAAATTTGTAATCGTTGATTTTCAGGATAGGATAGAATACGTTCGACAACGAGTTCTTTGCTAATGGATTTAATAACTTCCCCTGTTTCGGGGCAATGTGCTATTCCCAATCTTGAAAATAAGATGCGTAAGTAATCGTAAATTTCGGTTAGAGTTCCAACAGTGCTACGAGGATTTCCTGCATGAGCTTTTTGTTCAATTGCAATAGCAGGCGAAAGACCACTGACCTGTCCCACTTTAGGCTTTGGCATTTGTTTGACAAATTGACGAGCGTAAGGAGATAAAGATTCAATATAACGCCTTTGCCCTTCTGCATAAATGGTCTCAAAGGCTAAAGAAGATTTTCCAGATCCGGAAGGGCCTGTGCAGACAGTAATTTTTTCACGGGGGATAGTCACAGAAATTTGTTTGAGATTGTTTTGTTCAGCACCTATGACATTGATGTCTTTAATTAAGAGAGCCTCTCTTTGCTTTTTGGTTTTGCGCCGTTTTTTACTTGTCTCGAGAGCAGCTGCTATTTTTTTTTCTGTTTCAGGATAAAGTGCATAATTAACGGCTATTCCTGTGGGAGTTTTCATCTTAGCAATTTTTTCTGGATTTCCAGTGGCAATAATTTGCCCTCCTCCAGCTCCTCCTTCTGGACCTAAATCAATAATCCAGTCAGCTGTTTTGACAACATCAATGTTATGTTCGATCACTAAAACAGTATTACCTTTCTCGACTAAAGCATGTAGAACTTCAAGAAGATGTTTGATATCATGAAAATGGAGGCCTGTCGTAGGTTCATCTAAGATATATAAAGTCTTACCCGTCGCTGGTCTAACAAGTTCTTTAGCCAATTTGATACGTTGAGCTTCTCCTCCCGAAAGAGTTGTTGAAGCTTGCCCAAGCTTAATATAATCCATTCCAACTTGGCTCAATGTTTCAAGCTTATGTTTAATAGAGGGAATATTTGCAAAAAATTCTAAGGCATCGCACACATCCATTTCTAAAATATCATGAATATTTTTCCCTTTATATAAAACTGAAAGAGTTTCTGAATCAAATCGTTTTGTTTTACAAAGAGGGCAATCATCCCATGCATCTTCCATGAAATCCATGTCAATTTTAATCATTCCCATCCCTTCACAATGTGAACAAGAACCCTCTTTGACATTAAAACTAAATCGCCCAGCCTTATAACCTCGCGCTTGACTTTCTGGAAGTTGGCTAAATAAATCTCGAATTTCATCAAATAGTTTAATATAAGTGGCTGGATTAGAACGAGGATTACGTCCAATAGGAGACTGATCAATAGCGATCACTTTGTCTATGGCTTCTAATCCTTGAATCATTTGGTGGCTTCCGACTGAATGCTCTCCACCATGAAGTGCATTGGATAAGGCAGGATATAAAATATCGGTAATTAAAGAAGATTTGCCAGATCCGGAAACTCCCGTCACTGCTACAAATAAACCTAAAGGGATTTTAACATCGATTGATTTGAGATTATGATGCTGAGCCCCTTTGATTTCTAAAAAATCTTTGGATGCTTTACGTCGTTTTTTTGGAATTTCAATTTGTTTACGGCCTGTTAGATAAGCTCCTGTTAAAGATTCAGATTGATTAAAAAGATCTGATAAGTCTCCGTTTACAAGAATGCGACCTCCTTTGACACCAGCCCCCGGTCCGAAGTCGACAATGCGATCGGCTTCCCATATTGTTTCTTCATCGTGTTCGACAACAATAACAGTATTTCCCATGTCTCGAAGATGCTTTAAAGTATCGATCAATTTTCGGTTATCACGAGGATGAAGTCCAATGGAGGGCTCATCTAAAATATAAGTAATTCCCACTAACCCACAACCAATTTGGGAGGCAAGTCGCACGCGTTGAGCTTCTCCTCCAGATAGAGTAGGAGCGGTCCGTTCTAAAGTTAGGTAATGAAGTCCCACTTCTAATAAAAATTGTAGCCTTTGTCGAATTTCTTTTAAAAGTTCACCTGCAATTAATCTGTCTTGTGGTGAAAGTTTTAAATTTTCAAAAAAAACGGAGCAATCAAAAATAGTCATTGAGGTTAATTTGCTAATTCGTTGACCACCTAATAAAGTCGCAGCTGGATAAGGTTTAAGCCTTGTTCCTTCACATTCAGGGCAAATTTGAATGCTCATGACTTTTTGCATTTTCTTTCGGTAATTTTCACTTTTTGCTTCTGAGAATCGAGTGTGAGCGTCGTGTAGAACGCCTTTCCATTGAATATGATCTGTCCAGCGAGCTCCCGTGATGGGATGAACAAAATGCATACGTGTCCATTTTTTTTCTGTTCCAAATAAATAAACTTTATGGGCACTTGCAGAGAGTTTTTTCCAGGGTGTATTTACACTAAAGTGATATTGTTCAGCTAGATTGTCGTAAATATTTCCATAACGAACTGTTTGATAAGGACTAGCAATAGAGCAACAATTGTTTGCGATGCTTAGGTTAGGATCGATAACGAGATCTAAATTAAATTCATGAATATTTCCCATTCCTTGACAGCGGGGACACATACCAGAAGGGCTGTTAAATGAAAAGTCATGGGGTTCTAAAGAAGAGTAAGATAACCCTGATTGAGGGGAATAGGCATGCATAGAAAAAAGCTGCTCATTTTTTGATTCAGTGTCTAATATGCTGCATACACCCTGCCCAAGTTGCAGAGCTTGTGTTAACGAATCAGCAATTCGTGATAAAGCATTATTTTCAATTGTCAGTCGATCAATCACAACATCGACATCATGAGTCACATTTCCATCTAAAGTTAGTTCATCCGTTAAATTCACAAAATGTCCATCCACTCTAGCTCGCATAAAACCTTTGCGAATTAACTCTTGAAAATCTTCTTTAAATTCTGCTTTTTTTGCCTTTGCATAAGGAGCTAAAATAATAATTTTTGTTTTTGAGGGGAGATTTTGGACAGATTTTATAATTCTTTCTCGACTTTGGGGAGTTACAGCTTCTCCGCTAACAGGACAATGAGGAACACCGATTCGAGCATAAAGAACTCGTAAATAGTCATAAATTTCGGTTAATGTCCCCACGGTTGATCGAGGGTTTTTTCCAGCTGTTTTTTGTTCAATTGAAATTGTAGGAGAAATTCCACTTGCATGTTCAAGATCGGGTTTAGACAATTCTCCTAATTGACGCCTTGCAAATGTAGAAAGGGATTCTACATAACGTCTTTGCCCTTCAGTATAAATGGTATCAAATGCTAAAGAAGATTTTCCTGAACCCGATACCCCAGTAAAAACGATGAGCTCATTCTTTTCTAAAGTCAGATCCACTGTTTTGAGATTATGAACACGCACTTTTTTGAGGACAATATTTTCCTGATTCATCATTCATTCCTGAAAAGATTAGAAATTCATCATTGTAAGATAAAGAAAGAGATCTTTTGAAATTTCTTAAAAACAAAATGCTCGTAAGTTTTAATTGATTGAGCTAAATTTTCGTCCCTATAGACTTTTCAAATTTTTTTATTCTTTTATTCTTTTTTCTTTGTGTCTGGCGAGCCAAAATTATACCAGACTTTAGAAATAAATGTAAAAATGCTTGTTTTTGGTATTTTTTTAATAAAATTTATAAGATAAGTTTATATTTGCTATAAAAGTAAAGACTTTAAATTTTTTATTAAACTGAATTTTGGATTTTTAAGCGGCGAATAACAATAGACGATGTTGTTCTGGTAAATTGTTAGATGGCTTTTTAAGTTGATGAGTATAAGCAACAATCCCAGCTAATAAATTAATTAAAAAAATTTCCGGCATTTCTATGGCGTATCTATCCAATCTAAGAAATATTTTTTAATTGATCATTTACCGTTTTAATGATAGCTTATTTTCTAAAATTTTTTTCTGTCAGATTCATCAGCTTCTGCTTCCTATTCGATCTTAGGGTTGTCAATGCTCAAGATCTTGTTTCAAAAACTTATTCGAAAGCTGTTTAGGAATATACCCTTTATCACCAAATAGTTTCCCAAAAATACCTTTTGACAAAGTCTCGGCAATAGAGATATCAGCAACATTTCCGGAGTTAAGCTGAAAAGCCAAATTTCTCCTTTCTTATCGATCATTAGATGCAATAGATGCAATTTATTCCCAAAAAATCATCCTGGGTTTATTTTTTCCCTTTTTGCTAAACCTTTGAAGACTTTTTTTTAATGCGTTTATTGCGGCAAACCTCTATCGATGGAAAATCAATAAAAGCAATTACTGTGATTTTTCCTCTTCTGTCTTGAAGTTAAGCAAATAAAGGAACAAAAAGATTCTTTTTTAAATAAACAAAGCGACTAGTGCTCATTAAGTTTGAAAATTCTCTAACTAAGTATTTAAGAACATATTCATAAAAGTGCTTGAATGTCCGATCATTCGATTGATGAAATAAAATAACAATTGTCATCATCTGCGGTATCGATCATTCAGGTTGAGGCCCTCATTTTGTTTTACCATGGTCAATTAACTGTTTATCCCATTTCTGCACGTAGATGCTAGAAATCGCCGCTAATGTCGATGTCACCGTAGAAGCTATTTCTTTACCCTTGCAAAGACGTTAAAATCAAATTATTTTTTATTGCTTTCTTTTATGGTAAAATATAAATTCAAAAAAAGTAAGTTGGTCCATATGCAAAATTTAAGAAGTGAAAAATATGACAAGTGTTTCCCTGGGTATTTCAACAGTACGTCCTCAATATTTAACATCCTGTTTTCCTAATAGAATTTCAGCTTTAAAAATAGGTTTTGACAGAAAAGGCGGAGGGTTATCATTTCTAGGTAAACAAAATTCCCGAGCCTATTCTTCATCAACAAGTACCCTTCTTTTAAAGCAGAAAAAATTTACGTATGCGAAATTCACGACAAACGAGAACTCTCGCTGGACACTGCATATACGTTCTTTATGCCATATGCCGAATGACCATGGAAAACTTCGTAGTGATCTAGCATTACCAGTGTTTTTGCTGGCTTGCATGGGATCAAATTTTTTATCAAACAACACTGTAGATTCTGAGAATCCGCTTACTTCTCTTTCAGCAAACGAAACTATAAATTCTGAGAATATGCTTACCTATGAGCAGTTGCAACAGTTAGCTGTTGTTTTTAATTTACCTCTACTACAGGATCATGAGACGCCGGAAAATCTTGATCGCTTGAGGAACCAATGTTTTGCAGCAGCTTATGAAGCTTGTAATAAAGGAGAATGGGATAAGATCAAACCGATTGCTAAACAGCTTTCTCTGTTAATAGATTCTTGTGGCCATACACTACTTATGCATGCAATTGAATGCGAAAATGAAGAAATTGTGAAAAATTTGGTAGAATTAAAAATCGGTCTCGAAAAAAAGGATTATGATGCAAATACCCCTCTTCACTTAGCAGCTATGGAGGGTAATGCGGCTATCTTTTCCCTACTTTATGGCTATTTTGCTCCTGAAGAAAAAAATTCTTTAGGAGAGACTCCGCTCCACATAGCAATCCAATTGGATCAAAAAGAAATTGTGCAAATTTTAATGGAAAAAGGAGCTAATCTTCAATTACCTCTCGAACATAAATCTCATTCTCGTAATCCACTTGAATTATGTGTTGACCATAGTGCCAAAGGATGTTTAGATTTATTATTGACCGAGGAAGGAATAAAATCGCAACTAAAAGAAGGAGGAAATCTTCTTCACTCAGCGGTTTGGTCAAGTAATAGTGGAATGCTTTCTCATCTTTTAAAGAATCATATAACTAAAACCTTGATTGAGGAAAAAGACGCGAAAGAAAGAACATCTCTAAGTCTGGCTGCTTATCTGGGAGACGAGGCTGCAATTAAAATTCTCTACGAGGCTGGGGCGGAACTAGATACACGAGATCTAGAATCAAATACGCCTTTACATTGGTGTGTGAAGGGAAATAAAAAAGAGTCATTTGAATTTTTATTAAAATTAGGATGCAAAGATGTCGAAAACAACTCGAGACAAAAAGCTCTCGACCTCGCTATTGATCTCAAGAATGAGGAAATGGAAAATTTTATTCGAAAAATTGTTGTAGGCAAACCATGGGATCCTAAAACGCAGCCTCCGAAAAATCTTGTCATTAAAGGAGGGGGACCTAAAGGAATTGCTTATATTGCGGTTTTAAAAAAATTGGAAGAACACGAAGCCTTAAAAAAACTAGAAAGGCTCGCTGGAACCTCTTCCGGAGCAATTTTTGCATCATTAATTTCTGTAGGCTATACAAGTTCTGAAATAAGTGATATTTTAGATGAAATCGACTTAAATAAGATTCTTGACTATCCCGACGATTTAAATCTCGATATTAAAGAATTAAAAAGTGTGCTTTTAAATGCTAAAGAACAATTAGAACTTATTCAAAAAAAAGGAGTGTCTAATAGCAAATTGGATATTGCCCGTAAACTTTTGAGTAGCTGGTTAAAGTGGTGGTGGATTCCGGATGATAAAAAAAATATTTTAAAGGAAAGATACGCATCCGGGGGCCTTTGTAAGGGAGAGTATTTTCGTGAATTAATAGAAAAAAAGCTTACTGAAAAAGTTGAAAAACACCAAGGAACGAAAATAAGTCATCTCACCTTTGGAGAGCTCAACAAATTAATTGAAACGGAAAAAAATTCCCCTTTTAAACATCTTTACATTGTTGCAACTAAGCTTGGTCCACAACATGAAGTGAGGATATTTAGTTCGGAAGACCGTGATTGTGATGACATTATCATTTCCGATGCTGTGCGAGCCTCTATGTCCATCCCTATAGTTTTTTCGCCTCACACGCTTTGCAAAAAAGTAAATGGAATGCGGATTCCGGATAAAAGTCTCGGAACTTATGTGGATGGGGGAATTTTGATGAACTACCCCATTGAGATATTTGATAAGAAAAAATATAAAAGGGATCTCGTCTCTGAGGAAAATGAAAATGATCCCTGGCTAAATCCGTTTACATGGGGATTAAGCCTCTACTCGCCTAAAGAAGAAGATACGGAAGAAAAAGAACCTTCGACTGTCAAAGATATTATTATAGAATTGATTAATGTTTATACTTCAGCTGAAAATATTTTTAGAAATAAAGGAAAACAAGAACTGCGAACCATTAATATCGATAATCGAGGCGTTGGATTATTGGATTTTGATCTACCACCGCACAAAAAAGCAGAGCTTTTGGAATCAGGAGAAATTGCCGCACGTCAGTTTTTAGCAAAATCTAGCTTAAAACAAATTGGGATAGGCCCTCTTCATTATAATGCTCTTGAGCTAATGATAAAAAAACGCAAGTGCTTTTTCAATTTGAAAGAACCTCATCCTTCGTTTATTAATCGCCCTAAAATTATGCAAAAACTGAAAAGCCTTCTTCAGCCAAATAAATGCAGACAACAAATTCTTTATGGGCATGGAGGGGTCGGTAAAACAGAAATTGCAATTGCTTACGCCTACCTTCATCTTGAAAATTATTCCTTAATCTGGTGGATTGATGAAGAAACACCGGAAACACAAAAACTGGGATACCGAGAGTTAGCCAGGGTCTTAGAAATTCAATTTAATAAACCGATAGAACAGATTTCACTTGACGAATTAAAAGAAAAAATCAAGCTACATCTTGAGAAACATAACTTTGATAAACCCTGGTTACTTATCTTAGATAACACAAGAGAATTGCCTCAGCAACTGCCTAGCAAAGGTGGATCTATGTTAATCATTACTCGCCCAGAACATAACACTTCTAAAGTTGGATTACCAATAGGCCATTTTGATAAAGAAGAGGCATTGAATCTTCTCCAAAAAGTTATAGATGAGAAAAGGTCGCCAAAGATGGAAGAGCTAGCGAGAGAACTCGACTATTCTCCTTTATTATTAAATTGTGCAGCTCACTATATCGCTTCAACGGTAGGGCTCAATATAGCAGATTATGTGAAAAGATATAAAACAAAAAAACAAATTCAGGAGCAATCCCCTCTATATATGAGTGATCCTGATAAGCGTCATGTAAGTTTAGTAGCGACATATTTAATTACTTTAGAAGATTTGCGACAAAAAGAACCTTACGCCGTTGATTGTCTTCAGGCTTGTGCTTATTTGAGTCCAGACAATATTCCTGTAGATTTTCTCGATGCTTTATTGAAAGAGAAGAAAATAAGCATCAGGGATAGAGAAATGCTTGTTGACAACATTTTAAAATTTTTAAATATTTACGAATTGACCCGCTCTAATCAGGAAACTTTTTCCTTACATAAATTATGGCAAAAGGTCATGTTATGGCAAGAGGTCATGCAAAAGCTGCAACTCCAACCTTCTCCTAGGGAAATACTTACAGCTTTAAACTTCTATCGTCATGTAAAAGATTATAATCCTGCACATCGAGAAACAGTTGAACCTTTTAAAAAAATGTTACCTCACTGTCTGTCTGTTTTAGATTTCGATGCTTTTCTTACAGATGATCCTAAGGCTGCCATGCAGTTACTTTTGACTGTTGTGCGCTATTTCCTAGATACGGTTAGAAATCCTGATGAAGCTGAAGTCTATCTTAACAAAGCGGTGAATCTTGCAGATGCGCGTTCGCTGCATAGGGCAATTCGAGGCAGGTTGGATTTTTATAGGGGCGTACTATCAATAAAGCGCGCGCATTTAGCCCAAACTACAGAAGATAGTCAGTCTTTTTATACTGAAGCTTTAAAACATTTTGAAAATGCAGAAACTCACTATAAAAATGATCAAGTTCCTAAACATTATGAACATCTTGAACAAAATAAAGATAAATGTAGTTCTACGTATCAAATCGGTATTTCGAAATTTTATCAAGCACAAAATTTAATTCGCCTTGGCAGATTAGGTGACGCGGATAGACTACTCGACGAAGCAAATGCAAAATTTATAGATGTTGCAAAGGATGTGGGTGAAAAAGAGCCTTTTGATTCACCACGTGTTTTGAGAGAAAAGGGAATTATTTTATGGAAACAAGGAAAGAAAGTAGAAGCACTAGAGCAATTGAAAAATGCAATTAAGATGAAAAAAAGGATTTATGGAAATCGTTTTAAGCATCAGCCGTCCGCTGCGGCAACATATGAAGTTCGTGGAGATATACATCTGGATTCAAATGATCCCGATAAAGCTATTAAAGCGTATAAAAAAGCAATAGAAATAAACACAAACTTGTATGGAACAGAGTTCTACATAAAAGCTTTGCAAAAAAAAATTAACTCGGTTATCCAAGAAAAAAACTGCATCTATGATGATTCTATGAATTCAACCGAAAATGCGAAAGTGGTGGCCCCATAATAAAACTATTGACAATTTTTAATCTTAAAAGAAAATAGGCATGCAAGCAGATAAGTTTCTTGGAATCTGGAAATCAGCCTCTCTACAAAATTAACTTGTATGCCTCTTACCTTAGAGAATCTAACAGCCCAGACCATCCAAAAAGGTCTAATGATTGGTCTTAAATAGCGTTAAGATTATCCGTGGAGTCATGGGGAATGTTAAAATAGTCAAGGTTTTAATTTCCTATAATAAACTAGATCTCTGCGTAAAAAATTTAAATAGATTTACATCTTTATATTAAACTGTAATCGATGGTTATGTACCTATCGTAGAATAACTTTTAAATCATCAAAGTTAGTGTAAACTTTTCGATCCTCAAATTCCCCATTCTTTAGAAAATTTTGCAAAAGTAAATAAAAGAAGAAATAAAAAAGATTTTCAAAATTATTGTTTCTAGAATTTTCAACAAAATAGGGACAAACTCAGTACCTCGTTAACCTAAAGTACTGATTTAGTAATACAAGAAAGAATAGCTTTAAACACAGAGTGATGTTAAAGGCTTTAACTTATAAAAATTTTAACTGATTTTTACAAAAAATTTTCTCTCACATTACTTTGAATATTAACACAACTTGAAAGTGTTTAAATAATCTTTAAAAAAGA
>NZ_BCPZ01000204.1:0-1699 GCF_001950615.1 Candidatus Protochlamydia sp. W-9 | reverse complement strand
AGCCAAATTCAAATGCTGTAAAGCCACCAAAGGTGCCAAATGGGCTAATCCAGCATCCGTAAAATGGTGGCTGTAACTCAGATCTAAGTGCTGTAAAGCCACTAAAGGTCGCAAGTGTGCTAATCCAGCGTCAGTAAGTTTTTCGCAATAGCTTAGGTCTAAATGCTGTAAAGCCACCAAAGATGCCAAATGCGCTAATCCTGCGTCGGTGATTTTATGGCATTTAGCCAGATTTAAATGCTGCAAAGCCATCAAGGATGCTAAATGGGCTAATCCTGCGTCAGTAAGATTTCTACAACAGCTCAGATCTAAATTTTGCAAACCCATTAAAGGTCTCAAATGGGCTAATCCTGCGTCGGTGATTTTATGGCATTTAGCCAGATTTAAATGCTGCAAAGCCATCAAGGATGCTAAATGGGCTAATCCTGCGTCGGTAAGTTTGTAGCATTCCTGGAGATGTAGTGCTTTTAAATTTTTACAATTTTTTAACGCTAACAGATGGGCGTCAGTCAAAAAGATGTTCTTTGAAAAATTGAGTCTTTCTATTTCATTTGAGAAGTGCTTTAAAATTTTTTCAAATTCAGTTACATGAGAGGCTTGGTTTAATAAAGAACTCACAACTATAAGTTCTAAATAATATTTTAAAGTATTTAATTGGTATTGCTGCGCAAAATTTAAAAGTGCTTTTAATTCCACTAAACTATCTTCGCTGGAGTTAAACGGTTCCAATTTTTGGGATTTGTACGCATCGATCAGCTGTTTTTCTAATTTTTTCCCAGCTTCTGACAGTTGATAATAATCGGCTAGTTGAATGAAAGAAAGGATATCTTCCAAAGGAACAAAAGAAATAGAATATTCCAGGCAATCGAGCAGATGAGTAAACTCTGTTTGAGTTAAAGCAAGAGGATCTTGAAGGGTTTCTCGAAAATTTCCCGACCAAAGACTTTTAAAATAGGGCGATTTTTCCCTTAACAAAGCTAGTTGAGAACATGAGATGTTTAGCGAAGTTTCATCCTGAAATCTCAGTTTAAATTCCTGGGATGAAGAGAAGAGATCCGAAGATTGTGGAGTTATGGATGATTTTATTTTTTTTGGGGAAGTGTTCTTTAAAGCATTTAATTCTTCTGGATTAGCTAAAGAATTTAATAAAAGCTCGTTTTCATCCTCAAGATTATCCATAGTTTCCTGAGTGCGGGTTCTTATTGAAAAAGGAGAGGCATCACGTAGAATTTGACTCGAACTTGTTAACGATATAGATGATGCGAGGCGACTTGCAATAAATTTGGGAATCGTACTTTCTTTTCGTCCCCAAGAAATCTCTCTCCATTGAGACTGAAGCTGCTCTTTTTCGAGATAATTAAAGAATAAGTTGAGGAAGGCCTGAAAAATTGTTTTACACAGCAAACCAATTCGTTCAGAAAATTTTAAATAATTGTTCGATCGAAAATAAGAATGAGTGTCTGCATTAACGAGGAGATTACTAGGATTAACTCTTGGATTATGAATATTCAAAATTACCTTCCAAATTAGTTAAATAATTTTTAAATTATATAGATTTTTGAATAAAAAAATATACAAATAAACATCAGTACAATAGTAATGAAATGAAATATATTTTTAAATAAAAAATAACTTTATCAATTGAAAATTCTTAAAAAATAATTAGAATCTGATAAAGTTTAAAAAAATCTTTAAACTT
>NZ_BCPZ01000203.1:0-1009 GCF_001950615.1 Candidatus Protochlamydia sp. W-9 | reverse complement strand
AGATAATTAAAGAATAAGTTGAGGAAGCTCTGAAAAATTGTTTTACACAGCAAACCAATTCGTTCAGAAAATTTTAAATAATTGTTTGATCGAAAATAAGAATGGGTATCTGCGTTAACGAGGAGATTACTAGGATTAACTCTTGGATTATGGATATTCAAAATTACCTTCCAAATTAGTTAAATAATTTTTAAATTATCTATATATATTTTTGAAAATTATAATATGTAAATAAATATCATGGCAATAGTAATGAAATAAAACAGGTAGTTAAATAAATAGAAAATATTTTTATCAATTAAAAATTACTAGGTTTTAAATTCAAAATTTTTAAACTTTGTTATAAAGTTTGCTCAAATTTGTTAAGGTGGAATTTTAGTTTTTATGCAGCCATTCACAGTAGACAAAGTTGTTCTGCTAAGCTCACTAACGACTTTTTTTAAGATGACGTGTACGAGTGGCAACCTCGACTCATATTAATTAAAAATTCCTGGTGTTTCTCCAGCGTGTCTGTTTAATTTGAAAAATATTTTTTAATAGATCATTTGCCGTTTCAATGATAGCTCGCTTTCTAAGAAGGTTTTATCTGTCAACTTCCTTACTTCCTACTTCTTATCCGATTTTATAGTTGTCAGTATTTAAAAAAATTCTCTTTGCAAATTCTGCCGAAATATCCCTCGTCAACAAATAGCTTTCCAAAAATTCTTTTCGATTTAGCGCATTTTAACTCCTTAGCAGACCCACTCCATTTAAACCTGTATGGGTGCAAATACTTTCAATAATTATTAGTTGTTTTGAAAAAGTTAATAACCTGAATTTTGGATTTATCCCTTTGATAATGAATAAGAAGAATAAAATTTAAATGACAAAAGACCTCTGCATCATTTAAAACATTTGTTTCCCCAAACTAATGTTTAATATGCATGAGAGGTCAAAATGGATTTAATCAAATGATATTGTAGTGTGGATGATTTTTGGAAGTCTTTTGAGCAGAAATGGAATAAACAGT
>NZ_BCPZ01000202.1:0-143 GCF_001950615.1 Candidatus Protochlamydia sp. W-9 | reverse complement strand
CCTGAATTTTTAGAAATTTCAATATTTTCTTCAAGATTTTTATTTACAAACACAAATTTAATATATTTATTCCCAAGACGCTTTCCTATATCTTTTTCTGTTGTTTATCCTCATAAAAACCAATAGAAAAACAATTTACATTA
>NZ_BCPZ01000201.1:0-143 GCF_001950615.1 Candidatus Protochlamydia sp. W-9 | reverse complement strand
CAAAGGACCTCTGCATCATTTAAAACATTTGTTTCCCCAAACTAATGTTTAATATGCATGAGAGGTCAAAATGGATTTAATCAAATGATATTGTAGTGTGGATGATTTTTGGAAGTCTTTTGAGCAGAAATGGAATAAACAGT
>NZ_BCPZ01000200.1:0-286 GCF_001950615.1 Candidatus Protochlamydia sp. W-9 | reverse complement strand
TGGATAATGTGAGTTAATATCCGAGCTAGGAATAGAACTTTCGTCATCAGAGCTAGAACTAGAACTTTCGTCATTCGTTGAGACTTTTTGACTTATCAAATCAACTTTTTTCTTACTATTTAAACCAGGTGGATTTGTCTGCCATGTCTGCGGACCCACACCCAGTGTGGCTAAAAATTTATTTATACTAAGCTCTCGTTTTTCAGCATCTGAATTTGGATAATGTGAGTTAATATCCGAGCTAGGAATAGAACTTTCGTCATCAGAGCTAGAACTAGAACTTTCG
>NZ_BCPZ01000199.1:0-197 GCF_001950615.1 Candidatus Protochlamydia sp. W-9 | reverse complement strand
TTTTAATTATTTTCAGCCTTCAAAAATTTATTTACCACGCAAATCTCCGAAGAACCTAGATTTTTAGAAATTTCAATATTTTCTTCAAGATTTTTATTTACAAACACAAATTTAATATATTTATTCCCAAGACGCTTTCCTATATCTTTTTCTGTTGTTTATCCTCATAAAAACCAATAGAAAAACAATTTACATTA
>NZ_BCPZ01000198.1:0-6423 GCF_001950615.1 Candidatus Protochlamydia sp. W-9 | reverse complement strand
ATTAATACAATTAAAATTTAATTTTTATATTATATAATTATTTTTTATTTATTTTGTTTGAGAAATAAATTTTAATAACATAAAATAATTATTAAAAAATAATAGGAAAATTATGGAATCTTCTAGCTATTATCAGATATCTTCTCTTTCCTTAGACAACTGGGTATCGCTTGCTGATCAGCATTTAGAATTACAAAATACTGGCAAAGGAAAGTATCTATATATTAATAAAAAAAGTGTTGCTCAGTTTCTTTATGAAGAAACAGCAAATAAAGAATGCTTTTCAAAAATTACTTTAAATAAAATATATAAAATTACTCAAAAAAAATTAGAAAATAGTAGTAATATTGATGATGAAGAAAAAGCAAATAAGCTTTTAAAAAAAGTAAAATTAAAAATAGAAGAAATAAAGGCTGAGACTGTTGAAAAATTATCTAGCGCATTTTTTCCAGTCGAAGTAAAAAAAATAGAGAATAAAGAAACAATTTTAAATTTTAACAATTACATTGAATCGAGAAAAATAGATAATGAAGGAAATATAATCGACGAAGAAATGTCTATCGAAGTTAGGAAGACCTTAGAGGAGGCTTTTACTTTTATAAGGAGTCGAGCGGGTACTGTAGGAGTTTATAGCTTTTCAGGTGGACCGGATTGCGGAGACATTAAAATAAAACTTTGTGATGCAGAAGAAGTAGCTTCACATATAGTCGCCGATAAATTTTTTCAATCTTTTGGATTTATTACTCCTCATTACTGCGCTTTAAAGACAACTTCTGCTTTAGGTAGTTTAGTTTGTACTCAATTGAAAGAATTAGCAAGAGTAGTTTATCCGAAAAACAGCGAAAAATTCCAAAGTAAAATTGAAGATTTAAATTATATAGTTGTAATGAAAGAAGTTCCAGGAACTGCATTCGATCAATTAACTAAAGATGTTGTGGAAAATATTTTTTTAAATGATGCGCTTATCTATAAAAATATATTTTTTTGTTTGGGGAAAATGATTTTTTTAGACACCTTTATTAAAAATAAAGATCGATTAAATTGGGAAAGCCAAAATAATGGGAATTATTTCCTTTCTTTAAATAATTTGAATAGTAATCCGATTGTTTTAATAGATCATGATTTTATGATTCAAAAGGTTTTCCTTAAAAATATTAAAAATGATTTAATTCAATTATTTGAAACCCAAAATAAGAAAAAAATTTCTTTGTTAAGTAAGACTTTGGATAATTTATTGAACGGATTTAGAGACAAATATAAATGGACTTCCAAAGAGATGGAAAACTTGACGAAAGGAAATAAAAATTTTATAAAGGAAGCATTGTATGAAGGTGTTAGCCGAGCTGCGCTAGAATTAGTAAGCATGTTTCCGGATAAAAATGATGAATCTCGTTTACAAGAAATTTTAGTTCTTCCTGCTGAATTAAAACAATTTTTAATAGCTAAAGAATTTTTTGAACTTGTAGAAGAGGTAAGAAAAATAATAAAGGAAAAATTATGATTAACCTTAATAAATTGCAATCTCAGGCGAATTTGTTAATAAGCCTGAGTAAAACGATGAAAAAAGAAGATCTTACTTTAGATCATTTGGACATTATTGATAGTTACATTGGTAGAACGGAATTAAAAACTACCTTTATTTACGAATGGTTAAAGGAACATAGAAATTTAGCTATGAAAGAAAGCACTCATCCTAAATTTAATATTATTAAACAGGATTTTGCTAATCATTTAGATAAACGAGTTGCCACATTAAAATTTTATCTTAGTGATCAGAATAAAAAATCCCAAGTTTACTTTCAAAAAGGCATATTGAGTGATGAACTATGGCGAGAGAATAGTAAAAAAGAAAATACAAACGAAGTAGATTTAGTAAATATAAGTATGCAAATACAAGATCTTTTATTTACTTGTGAAGAAGTGATCTCATACCTTACCTCTCAAGCTAAAGTTTTAGCTAAAAATGAAATCAACCCTTTTATTGAAAAATCCCTTTCCGTTTATTTAAATTTACTGCCTACAACTTTTCCTTTAGATTTGAAAGAAGATATACAAAAAAATTTCAAAAAACTAGAAGAATTAATTGTTGAAGAAGATTTTGAGAAAGCTAAAGACCAATTAGCAAAAACAAAAGAGCAGATAAAAGCTAATTGTTTATATGTAAGATAGTAGTTCAAACTTCGTCACACAAGAGAAGAGACTTGTTCGTATAACTGACAGAGTAGGTTTTTTTATATTACAAATTTGGTTGATTTTTTAAATTTGTTAACGTACTTGTTCGGGATTTCAGGTGATGAAGTTTTTGAGGAAAAAATTTAAGCTTAATTAACTTATAAAAAGTTTTATCGCTTAAAACATAATAAGCTTTATAAAATAACTAAAAATCTCTTATTTATTTTGAATAACTTGTTTGGAAGTTTAGGCCCCACAAGAGATGACCAAATAAGGTCTTTTTTTGCCTACTTCAAAAATACTAACTATGGGCAAACGATTATTCTTAATGACATTATCAAAAAATAATCGTATTTCGCTTAAAACCTAAGTTTTTTTCCAAGAGAGCGCTTTTTTCGAAAATTTTTGCTTAATAGTCAAAAATTCACTGAAAATACGCTTAATTTGTTCTTTAAAATACACAACTTTTGATCATACAACTATTTATTTTAGTAAGAATTGTATTGCTTGAATAACTTAAGCTCAAAATTTTTCGTTTTTATTCCTCATTCTATGCATAGAATAAGTTAATTGGCTCTAAAATGAAGGTAAAAATTACCCATTTGGCTGGAATTTGGCCTTGATTTTAGAGCTTACTTTTATGTGTTAATCTTTGGAACGTGCTTTTTTTCCTCCGAATTTAAAGGCAACAAATTTTTTAGAGAGTCCACTCGAAATGGCATTATTTATCCCTTTAGAACAGACTATGGGTTCAGAAGAGGTTACTTCTTTGAGAGTAAGGGAGAAAGAAGTGCCTACCATGCTGGTGCTGTGTGCATCATGGTATATGATCAGCTTAAAGAATTTAAAAACTTCTTGACATTGAAAATAAGCACTATGACCTTGCACAACAGATGAGGTATTAATTAGGCAAACATTTTTTGCGATAGGTTTTTGTTGTATATTTTTGCTGAGACGTCCGAGAGGTTGCGTAGAATCGATAACATGCAGCCATGGCAGGACTTTATCATTGCAGGAATAAAGCACATAAATTTTTTTAGCATTAGATAGCGCTCGTTTTAAAGTGGTACATCCTTGACCATCGCACTCAAAAATACTTTTTTCTTCAAGTGCTCCTCCAAGAAGGAAAAGATTATCAATTTTTGGGCTGGCTTTTTGATTTAATGCGTGCATGGCAACTATTGTTCCCATGCTATGAGCTACAATGTCTACACGTTCCGCTACTGATCGTATTGAACACAATATCTTCGGTAAACGCTTCTTAGCAGCGTCTAGCCCATTCTCTTTTGCTTGGCGATATTGATAAAATTTTGCGCAAGCAGGATATAAATAACCAATAACAGCGTCATATCTATCTCCAACTTTATCAGAAACGCTTCGTAATGTTTTTAACGCATCCTCATATTTCACTGTGAATCCATGAATAAGAATTAAAATTTTACGATTAGAAAAATTTTTAAAATTAAAATCTGTGTATGCCTGTATGTTTT
Organism: Candidatus Protochlamydia sp. W-9; assembly: GCF_001950615.1. Classification (NCBI taxonomy): domain Bacteria; kingdom Pseudomonadati; phylum Chlamydiota; class Chlamydiia; order Parachlamydiales; family Parachlamydiaceae; genus Candidatus Protochlamydia; species Candidatus Protochlamydia sp. W-9. Next base: position 2,761 of record NZ_BCPZ01000198.1, on the reverse strand, counting down.
CTTCCAAGTAAATTTGAACAGTAGAAGAAATAAGACTGGCATTTATTATTTTGGTCTCAGGCGAGAATTTATGGCGATCGGTAAAGTTCATACGATCGCTAATCAAATAAAGTTCTTGTTCAGAATCAGAGTCAGAATCTAAGTAAGGATAATTGTATTTATGAGTAAGAGGATTTGATTGTGAATTTTCATCATTTGTTGAGGCCTTTTGACTTAACAAATAAACTTTTTTTCCACTTTTTAAACAAATCGGACTTGTATGTAGGTCCATTGTGACTGAGGCTGCCATCATTTTGATATGAAGATCTTCCTCGGTATCTGAATTTGAATAATCAGAAGATGTACAAAAAAATGGGTTAGTACTTTCACAGTTCACTGGAGGAAAAAGTGGATTAACAACCGAAACGTCATTTACGTGAAAAAGTGGATTAGAATCCGATCCAGTACTTCTACAATTCATTAAAGCCTCCTAATTTGTTATTATAAGCATTTGTATACAACCTAATAAATGAAAATATTAACTTGATAATTTAAAAAACATTATTAATTAAATAATAATTTAATAAAATTATTATAATAAAATATTTAAAATAAGTCTATCAAAAAATGGATAATTAAAATTATTAATTTTTAGCAAATTTGAAAAGTAATTGTTGCTTATTGGCTTATGTATAGTTTTCCCAGCCGCTTAATAAGATTTAATTTTGCAAAATTTTCCAGTAGATTAAGTAAGAAGCTATTAGAAAGTCTAATTTATCTTCGAAAATTAGTCTTATTAACTCTATTATTGTTTCGAATATTCGATCATGCTCTCCAATATTGTCAAATAGTTTTTATTATATAAATATTTCATTTTATGGTATTCATGCTCTAATAAATGAAAATGTAGGATTGCGCGGGAAAACATTAATTTTAATTCCTCTGAATTAGCTATGGAGCTAATTAAGAGTGTACGAATGATTTTTTTTCAAAAAATGATTATTTCACTGAATTTGGAAAAATCTATAATAAATAAAGTTATTTAATTTATTTGAGGCTCAACATGAATTTAACAGATATCTTTCTAGGAAAAAGAAAATTCTTTGTGAAACAAACTTTATCGAAAAGTTTTTAGTAGTAAACTGGAAAATAAAGAATTGTATTTTAAAGCAGACTACAAAAACGCGATTGCAAGGAAAGAGTTGCCTGAAAATAAATTCTCAAAAAATAGTCGTATTTTGCTTAAAATCTAAGTTTTCCTTGTTAGGAGAACCTCCTTTTTGAAAATTTTTACTTGTTAGACAAAACTCTACGGAAGATACGCTTGTTTTGATCTTTAAAACACGCAACTTTTGATCATACAACTATTTATTTTAGTAAGGATTGTATTGCTCGAATAACTTAAGCTCAAAATTTTTCGTTTTTATTCCTCATTCTATGCATAGGATAAGTTAATTGGCTCTAAAATGAAGGTCAAAAATACCCATTTGGCTGAAATTTAGCCTTGATTTTAGAGCTTACTTTTATGTGTTAATCTTTGGAACGTGCTTTTTTTCCTCCGAATTTAAAGGCAACAAATTTTTTAGGAAATCCTCCCGAAATGGCATTATTTTTCCCTTTAGAACAGACTATGGGAAGCTTTGAAGAGAATAATCCATCAGAAGTAAGAGAGAAAGAAGTACCTACTAGGCTGTTGTTATCTTGGGCATTATCGTATATAAATTTAAAGACCTCTTGACTTTGAAAATAAGCACTATGACCTTTCACAACGGAAGTGGTATTAATTAGGCAAACATTTTTTGCGATAGGTTTTTGATGTACATTTTCACTGAGACGTCCAAGAGGCTGCGTAGAATCGATAACATGCAGCCATGGCAGGACTTTATCATTGCAGGAATAAAGCACATAGATATTTTTAGCATTAGATAATGCCCGCTTCAAAGTGGTACATCCTTGGCCATCACATTCAAAAATACTTTTTTCTTCAAGTGCTCCTCCAAGAAGGAAGAGTTTATCAATTTTTGGACTGGCTTTTTGATTTAATGCGTGCATGGCAACTATTGTTCCCATGCTATGAGCTACAATGTCTACACGTTCCGCTACTGATCGTATTGAACACAATATTTTCGGTAAACGCTTCTTAGCAGCGCGTAGCCCATTCTCTTTTGCTTTATGATATTGGTAAATTTCTGCACAAGCAGGATATAAATAACCAATAACAGCGTCATAACTATCCCCAACTTTATCGGCAACGTTTAGTAATGTTTTCAATGCATTCTCATATTTTACCGTGAATCCATGAATAAGAATTAAAATTTTACGATCAGAAAAATCTGTATATCCAAAATTTTTGTATGCCTGTATGTTTTCTTCCAAGTAAATTTGAACAGTAGAAGAAATGAGTTTGACATTTACTATTTGGGTCTCAGTCGAAAATTCATGCTGATTGGTAAAGCTTTCACGATCGCTAATCAAATAAAGTTTTTTCTCAGAATCAAAGCTAGGAATAGAACTTTCGTTATCAAAGCTAGAACTTTCGTCATCAGAGCTAGGAATAGAACTTTCGTCATTCGTTGAGACTTTTTGACTTATCAAATCAACTTTTTTCTTACTATTTAAACCTGGTGAATTTGTCTGCCATGTTTGCGGACCCACACCCAGTGTGGCTAAAAATTTATTTATACTAAGCTCTCGTTTTTCAGCATCTGAATTTGGATAATGTGAGTTAATATCCGAGCTAGGAATAGAACTTTCGTCATCAGAGCTAGAACTAGAACTTTCG